>JAGAZW010000218.1 GCA_017939855.1 Clostridia bacterium
AATACTTTTTGCGTTTTCAAGCAGATATTTCTCCGCTTCACTGTTCCAAAGACCGTTATTGGCTTTTACAAGCTCAGAAAGATGAGCAAAAACGGGGTTGGTTTTGCCAAGCTCTTCAAAATCTGCAATTGCTGTAAGAGGCATACTTATTTGATTATAAATAAGCTTTTTGCCGCCTCTGATATTTGGAAGATTTAGTGTAGTTTCAACCACACTGTCCAGTCCTCCTATATGGGTTACCATTGCAGCGGGATTTATCTTTCCGCTGTTCATCATCGCAATAGCCTCACGCATATCCTCGGTGTTTCCGCCCGAGGTTCCCACAATATGTGTATACGCATAATGAACATTAAAGAAGTTTAATTCGGCTTTGAAGTTACTATCGGTCGGACCTGCAAAAAAGTTGAGGCATCCATCATATCCGAGTATGCCGTCTGCCTGTTCGATTACCTGTTTTACGGGAGCAAAGCAAATAACATCGTCATAACCTGTGCCGCCCGTAATATCTCTCAATGCTTTAACAGCATCGGGTGTCTTGGCCGTGTTTACATAACGAAGCTCGACTCCCATTTCACGAGCATGTTCAACAGTGTATATGCTTTCAGCCCGTGCAAGACGTTCATCGTCAATATCGGTAACGACCAAAAGTGAAGGACGGCGGTCGCAGTGCAATGCATAGTCAATAGCACCAAGTCCCATAGGTCCTACCGATGCGAGAAGTGCCATCTTTCCGCCTTCAACAATTCCCATATCGTGAACATAGCTTCCTGCTTTGGTATGGTACATAGCATGAAATGTACCTATTACACAGCTCATAGGCTCTGCTAAAGAGCCATAAAAGTAGGTGTCTGAATCATATTTAAGCAAACAGTCACTCAAAAGGGTTTCGATAGGAACATTTGCATATTGTGAGTCCCCGCCGCATTCGGAATAAGAATATCCGGGAGCTAAGAGAGACCCTTTATAGAAATGCGCCGGTTGGATGGAGAATTTATCTCCCGGTTTATATTTATGCTTCCAGTTTTCTCCTACTTCTATTATCTCTCCGCAAAATTCATGTCCTACAATAGTCGGGTTTTCTTCCACATTATCGGGTACACGCTTATGCTCTCCGCCCTCTATTGCTGCCTTATATGTACTCATGCAAAGAGAATCTGAAATGATTTTAACACGTACTCCGTCATTACCGATATCCGTTAATTCGATATCCTCCAGACGTAAATCCATTTTTCCGTGTATTCTAACTGCTTTTGTTTTCATATATACTAATTCCTCCGTAATTTATAATTTATAGTTTTTCTCGCTCAACAAGTTTCCATGCCATATCTACAAGGTGTGAAAATTGAGGAAGCTCAAGTTGTTTGCAAATCATACTCTGACGTGAGGTATTTACATCCTCGCCGGAAATTTCCGTCATCGAGTAGTCCTGACAAAGCTTTTGCAGACGTTTAATCTGTGCGTCGGTGTTGCGTGCAGGCATATAGGTGACTGCGTTTACACCCTCTTCACGCAGAGTAATGAATAGTTCATCAAGATAATCGTCTTCGAATTTAGCAGCTTTTTTGTCGCCGGTCACAGAATTTGTAACATCGCCGAGATAAGCATAACAGAGAATGGCTCCAACCTCATCTGATAGCTTAACCACTTCTTTAAGTGACAGACATTCATCGGTGGCAGGGATATATATTTTGCTTACAAGTTGTGCTTTCAGCACCCCGAGAAGATCGTATGCAAGATGTGGGTTTTCAGGGTCAGACAGCATATTTATCTGCTTTTCTGAGAGAGGCAGCTTAAGGGTGTTGCCAACAAATTCTGCACAGTTTTCAATTCCGCAGATATCTATAATCTTAAGACTGAGTGCATAAAGCAGATGTCTTTCTGTAACGGAACCTCCGTCGCTATAGTAAGAAAGTGGAACTACATCCTTTTGAAAATCTAATTGAATTTCAAAAGGAGCCATAATAGAGTTGATGTTTTCGAGCATTTTTTTATTGCGTTCATTACGTCTTTGACGAAGTGGTTCAAAAACTTCTTGCAAACGTTTAAATCCCGTTGCGGGAACACTGTGTATTGCCATATAAGCGATGCCATCTTGATCCGGATTGTTAAGCTTTCGTCCGGCAAGACGTGTTTTTGAAAAATCAACCCGACATTCCATACCGCAGGTAGTACCGATTCCGGCGATATCACCAGCTTTTCGGAATTCATCTGCTCCCGCAATACTGTCGTGGTCCATAATGCCGGCGGTTTGTAGACCCTCGGCACGTGCCATATAGATGGCAGCGGTAGGTGAATAAGGTGAGAAGGAATAACAGGTATGTATATGGTTATTAGCGTATTGGGGTTTTACTTGCGGTTTTACTTGCTCTTTTTCTAAAACCAGTTTTAAGTTTTCAAGGCGCTTGTCACTGTCAGGAACATTTAAAGATTTGAGGGTTTCCTGCATTTTTACATACATACTCATAATTTTTTCTCCTTATTTAAGCATTGTCTGTCCGCCGGTAACGGGTAACGCCTGACCGGTCTCATAGCACTGCTCTACACAATAAAATAGTGCTTTAGCAACATCTTCCGGTGTACAGCCTCTGCGTATTGGCGACTTAGAAAGATAAAATTCTTTAACATCTTCTATTGTCTTAGCACCAGGGACCTTTCCTGCATTGAGATATTGAACAAAGAGTCCTTTTTCGGGATCGGACCAAAGCGGACCGTCATAGAAGTTACCGGGGCAAATAGCATTTACCTTTATATGATAATCCACCAGCTCAAGTGCAAAACTTTGTGTGAGACCTATACCACCGAATTTTCCACCAGCATAGGCGAAATTGTTTTTAGAACCGGTAAGACCGGATTTAGAGTTGATTTGGATTATATCAAACCATTTTTCATCATCAGCTTCGTGTTGTGCCTTCATAATTTCCGAAGCGTATTTTGCACAATAGAAGTATCCGTCATAGTTTACTTTTGTTACGAAAGCAAACTGTTCAGGGGTCAGATCTTCAAGACTTCCTGCCTTTAGTACACCTGCATTGGAAACGAAAATGTCGATGCCGCCGAAATGTGCAACCGTATCAATAACCAATTCCTCCACAGACTGAGGATTGCTTACGTCCACTTTAAGTCCCAGCGCACGTTCGCCAAGTCTAGCTGCAGAGGTCTTTGCAAGTTCTTCGTTAATGTCTGCCAAAACTACGCTCGCACCCTCACTGTAGAGCTGTTCGGCTATGCCAAATCCGAAGCCTTGTGCACCACCTGTTACTATGGCAATCTTACCACCAAGGCGACCACATGTGTTAGGTCTTGTATGAATCTTTTCTTTTGCGAGTGCTTTTGCTTCTGCTAAATTCATTATTCTAATCTCCTTTTTGAACAATAATTATTCTCAATTATATGTTAAAAATATACATATTTATTATAGCATAAGTCATTATATAATGTCCAGCAAAATCTATTGTAAAAAAACATCAAAATTCGCAAAGTAAATTTATGCAAAAAATAAGTGACCCAAGACAAAAAGTCCTTAGGTCACTTATTTAAAAAAACAGGATAAAAATTTTAAGACTATATCCTCTCCAATTTTTTAAGAGGATAGCGCAAAAGCGCCATAGCAACTATTGCAATAATGGTGTTAGGAAGCATATATAAACCGTTGTAAATAAGGGAATATATGAGTGCATTTGAAGTAACGATGCAGCCTATTTCGGTAGCGGTCGTTATACCGTAAAGTACCACGCCACTTAAAACAGAAACCGCATAACGGGCAAGGCAACCTAAAAATACACCCACTTCGAATAATTTGCCCTTGCATTTAGCCGCACCACCGAAAAATCCCGCAATGCCGATTATAGTGTATGCAAGAACATAGTCGAGAAGGACAGAAGGAAGACCATAGCCCCACTTGCCACCTACAGTTACATAAAGGATGCTGAATACAAATCCGCTTATAAAACTATATTTGTATCCGTGACGGTAGGCAATTATAAATAGCGGTATCATACCAAATCCTATTGAACCGCCCACCGCACCAATTGGTATTTCGGGAATAATGGACAATACTATTGCAACTGCTATAAAAATTGCGCATTCTGACAAAACATAAACCGGTTTTTTTGAATTTAAGTTCATAAAATCACTCCTTTTAATTGTGTAAATAAAAAAGGAAGCCGCAGATTATATTTTAACCTGCGGCGATACTATTATATCAAGTATTTCCCTACGGCGGCATTATCCGCATCAGGTCACAGGTCGGAACATAGCCATAAACTACAGCGGTTCCCTCTCAGCCTGAGTTAATCAAGCTCCCTTTTTTATTCATTTTTTAACTGTAAAATGAATCGTAAAGCCAAAACCGAAGTGACAAGGCTTCATCGTCACTCAGATTTCCCAAAACATTTTCTACAGCAGCTTTATTTTAGCACCAACGGCAGAAAATGTCAACCGTAAAATTTAAAGATATTATTTTTGAAAATTCTTATTTGCGGCAGTTGAGCATATTAATGTCTTAAAATCCCTTGGCAAATTATGAACAAAATGTTAAAATGTCGACTGTAGGGATAACACCTTAAAAATTGTCCTTTTAAGGGTTTATTTGTTGAAAATAATACGAATTAAGGAGGCAAAATATGTTTTGTGTAAATTGTGGTAGTGAAAATCAGGAAGGTACAAAGTTTTGTATTAAATGCGGAGCTCCTATAGAGCAGCAACAACAGGTAACTGCACAGCCGCCCATTCAACCGCCTGTTCAGCAGCCTATGTATCAGCAACCTATGTATCAGCAGCCCATGGTTCCAGGGAAGGGTCTGGGCATCGCTTCTATGGTTTTAGGTATTTTATCGCTCGTTTTGTTCTGTGTGTGGTATGTTGCGATTCCTTGTGGCATTATTGGTCTTGTATTAGGAGCAGTAGGCTATAATAAAGCTCGTAGCTGCAACATTAAAAACGGAATGGCAACAGCTGGTATAGTTTGCTCTTGCATAGCACTTGGACTTGCGGTTCTCTTTGTTATAATCGTTGCTATCGGCATGGCGGAACTGAATTCTTTTTATTATAATTTCTAAATAAAAACTTAGAGCAGCTAAACGTTAAGGCTGCTCTATATATTTTACTAGGGAAAATACCATGCTGAAAAAAAGAACAGAAAAACTAATAATTCTTTTAGATTCTATTTTATTGTTTTTTGCAATTTTTGCACAAAGAATAGCATCATTTATGTTACAGAAGCTGCCTGATTGCTATTTTGCGGCTCATAAAATACCCTGTCCATCCTGCGGAGGGACAAGATGTGTATATAATTTCTTTTCGGGCAACATTTTAGATGCATTTTGCTATAATCAATTTATTTTTTTCTTAATTATATACCTCATAATTATATTTGCCTTTTTGAATCTTGGATATCTCTTTAAAGTGGAATGGTCAAAGATGGTATTCAAGAAAATTACGCACTATAAGGTTATTATTTCTATTGCTTTGTTATATGCTTTATTTGGGATACTGAGAATATTTTTATAAGATATAAAGGTGCAGAAGTTTAAACTTCTGCGACCTTATTATATAACAGTTATAATACCAACAAGGTATTTCTTAAGTCTTATCAAATCAATTAGATTTGTAGTTCCGTCAAGGTTTATATCAGAAAGTGTCTCGGAGAAAAAGCTGTCAGGCTGTTGCAGAATATAATTAACAATGCTTGAAAGATCTATGGCGTCTATAGAATTATCGCAGTTTATGTCACCAATTTTTAAACGAAATTTGTTATCCTTTGAATTGGTATAATCGTAGTTTTCCACAACCCCCACATAGCCCTCGCCGTATGGATAAATAGTGTTTATTATATTATCAGAAGTATATAGGGTGTCGGCAGTGAGTGTATCGAGATTAAGCCTTATAACAGAATACAGAGAATTGATGTAAAGACAGTTTCCTAAAATAAAGGAGCCTTTGATTTCGTTGATACTGCCACTGTAATTCAAGTCGAGCGAGTATAGTTGCTCTTTGCTTGTGAAATCGTTTGTCAGTTTATAGATAGTAGTAGGCAGCAGCGCCTCGGCGCCGTACCAATAGCCGTTATAATAACCTAAAGGGGTGTGTATATTGCGAAAAGATGCGTTGGAGAATTTATCGGAATCACATATAACATCTGAAAATGAAAGGGGAGTGTGCCATTCGGAGTGACCCTTTTGAAGAGACATTTCGCTGTCGTTGAGTAGTAGGCAAGTATGTCTTACGAGACCTTTAAAATCGTAGGTACTACCTGATGAGTCTGTAAAAACAGGGTCGTCGTGAGTACAGTCAAGATGATAATATTCGTCCTCTAATTTAACGATATTCCAGATGTGATTATCTGTGCGGTCGATAACACTCTCACTTTCAATGCCCAAGCGTTGCATAATAGCGTTGAAAGCGGCGGTGTAGCCTTGACAAACGCCCACTTTTTGTTTAAAAAAGCCGTACATATCCGAAACGGCTTTTGCGACTTGCGCAGAGTCTGAAGAAAAAAGTCGTGTATCATAAGCGAAATTCAAAGCGATATAGTCTTGAATATATATTACCTTTTCGGTGTCGCTGAAATTTTGTGGAATATCACAGATTATATCTTCTATCTCGCTTTTGCAGTATTCGATTCTGCTTTGATATTCCTCAAAGGAAATATTGTAAATAGGGGATATACTTGTGATTTTGAGGGTTGAGGAATTTGCTGAAACCTGAAATTCTTTAGTATTAAAAAGATAAGGATATGCAGCGATCACTTCGCTGTAAATATTAACAAGGCAGGGGTCTATATAATAGTTGCCGTCGGACTTTTGAAGGTAAAAACCGTATTTTGAAACATTAAGCGATTCCTGCATATTCCAAAGACATTCATAAAGAGAATTGGATAAATTTGTAAGCTGAGTCTGTGTTAAGGAGCCGAAGCGTTCACTAACAGAGCTGGGAACGGGACTGCTCTCGTCAGAGAAGAAGAATGACACCTGCGCTTTTATACAGATATCTGTTTGCGCATTTGCGGGTATATACAAAGCGCAAACAAGGTTTGCAAAAGTGACTATAAATACTATCAGTCTTTTCATTTTTTCTTACCTTTTTTAATAATGGAGAAAATTATTATAGCCGATATCAACGCCAGAGCTGTCGCACAAATACAGATAATGATTATATTTCGAGTTGAAAAGAAGTCAGAATCGGAGGATTTATTATCTGATGAAGCTTTTTGTTCTTCCTCTTTGGCGGCTTCCTCTCTTTTTTCTTCCTCTATAATTTCTTCGAGCACATCCCAGCTTTCAGGCGGCACTATTTGATCCTGCACATTTTCAAAGTTGTTTTCTTCTGATATTTCAAGATCAAAATAGGTTTCGTCCTTTGTGGCTGAGCAGGATTTACAGTGTCTGCTCATAATCCCTTGGCTTTCGGCGGTGGCGGTCTTGTCAATAGTCCACTCATCAGCAAAATCGTGACCTACAGCAGCAATTTCTTCAAGTTCTGTATGACCGCAGTATTCACGGGTACAGCTTCTTGTTTTAGCGCCCTTTTCCTCACAAGAAGGCTTTAATGTTTCTTGCCAGGACGAAAATTTGTGTCCCGAGTTTGCGCAGGTTTCCCCGATTGTAACAGAGCCATTTTTGATTATAGGATTAATCGGTGTATGCTCTTTGTTGGCAAAGCAGCCTTTAAGACTATCGCCGTTTTTTTGTGGATTTATATTTTGAATTTTAAAGGCATATTCACCGGGTGCTACATCTTGGTTTACGGTGAAGGTTATAGAAAATATGGTGCCGTTATAAGAAATGTTTGTTGACTCGCAGTTTACAAAGCTAACATATCCATCTTCTGAGTGGTTTGCAAACATATAATCCGAGAGTCCGCCACGTGTAGTTTTTACGTAGGTCACTGCTGCCGGATCATAAGAAACGGTAAAGGACATCGCCTGGATGCCGGGGTTGTTCGAAATATCAATGTTTATGATAATTTCGTCTTCTGCAACGGCTGTAACCTTGGAAACAGAAACAGTGGGTTCTTCTTTTGCCGCAGCTGTAATTGGGGATACGATAATAGAAAGTGCAAAAAGCACAACACCTAATTTTAAAATCAGACTTTTCAAAAAGCTCACATCCAAACAAAATATTATAGTATAATTATATTACCAAAAAGGCTCGTTGTCAAATAAACCGGGCTGGATATATTTTGTAATTTAAAATACTTGATTAAAGCTGTAAAATATAGTATAATATATTAGTTTAAAAGCGAGGTGTCAAACGGTTGTCAGATTCTATAAAAAATCCTCTTTATGATGCGCAGCAGACAGCATTTGCCGAAAAGTTAAAGGACATGCTTCTTGCTCGTCACGGAAAAAAGCCTAAGGCATATATAGTAACCTATGGTTGTCAGCAGAATGTTAGTGATTCCGAAAAGATAAAAGGGATGCTACACGTTTGCGGATATGAGTTTACCGATTCTCCCGAAGACGCCCAGTTTATACTTTTTAACACCTGTGCCGTGCGAGGTCATGCAGAGGACAGGGTGCTTGGTAATGTCGGAGCTATGAAGAAGCACAAAAAAGAAAACCCTGATATAATAATCGCAATTTGCGGGTGTATGGCTCAGCAACAAGTAAATGCGGACAGATTTACAAAAAGCTATCCTTATGTAGATATTATTTTCGGCACCCAGGTAACCCACAGACTGCCCGAATTTATTTATAAACGCATAACCTCCCAAAAAAGAATAAAGGAACTGGCTTTAGATAACGAAAAAATAGTGGAGAATGTACCGATATGTCGTGATGGCACCTTTAAAGCCTTTGTTTCGGTTATGTATGGCTGTAACAACTTTTGCAGCTATTGTATAGTGCCTTATGTGCGAGGCGCAGAGCGTTCAAGAGAAAGCAAAGAAATTATAAAAGAAGTAGAAGAGCTGGTTGCCGCAGGGTATAAGGAAATAATGCTTTTGGGACAAAATGTTAACTCTTATGGTTTGGGTTTAAAAGAAGACATTAATTTCGCACGTCTTTTAAGGCGAATAAACGAAATAGACGGTGACTTCCGAATACGCTTTATGACCTCTCATCCAAAGGATTGTACGATAGAGCTCCTTGAAACAATACGTGACTGCGAAAAGATAGAGCGTCATCTTCATTTGCCATTTCAAAGCGGTTCTAATCGAATCTTAAAAATGATGAATCGCCGATACACAAGAGAAAGTTATCTTTCTCTCATAGAATCGGCAAAGGAAATTATTCCTGATGTAACCTTTACTTCGGACATAATAGTAGGTTTCCCCGGGGAAACAAAACCCGATTTCGAGGAAACACTTTCATTAATAAAGCAGGTTGAATTTCTATCTCTTTTCACATTCATTTATTCTCCGAGAAACGGTACACCTGCCGCAATTATGGATGACCCTGTAAGCCGTGAGGAAAAGGGTGAATGGTTTAGCCGACTTTTGAAACTTCAAGAGGAAATTGAGAATAAAAAAAGGGAAGAATATATAGGCAAAACCTATCGTGTGTTAGCGGAAGAAATCTCTGTTAAAACGGGAAGACTTGTGGGTAAATCAAGTAACGGAATAGGTGTAGAGTTCCCCGCGAACAAAAATCTTATAGGCGAATTTTGTACGGTTAAAATAATAGGGTACGAAAATGCCTTTATAGGCGAAATAATAAGATAAAAAGAAAGGAATTTTTAAAATGGGTATTATTGAAACAACAAGAATTTTAGGAGCCGAGGTCCAAAAGGACGAACGCTTTTTAGAGTTTGCAAAAGCGAAACTTGCGGTTGATAACGACGAAGCTCTTCAAAAGAATATCGGCGAATTTAATATTATAAGAATGAATCTTGAGCAGGAAATGGCAAAAGAGGATCGTGACGAAGAAAAAATTAAGGAAATAAACGAGAATCTTAGAAATATATATACGAGTGTTATGTCGAGCGATGCAATGCTTAAGTTCAATACCGCAAAAGCGGCACTTGATGCTATACTCAACGATATAAACAGTATGATTGTTCAGTGTGTAGAAGGGGCAGATCCTCAAACTGTTGAGCCTGAAACTCATTCATGCTCAGGCAGCTGCAGCTCTTGCGGTGGATGCCACTAATTAAAGACTATAAAATTTTAGAGGGGAGTGTGTGGGAATATGGCAGAGCTTTCGCCAATGATGCGTCAGTATGTAGAGCTTAAAGAGCGCAACAATGATAGCATACTTATGTTTCGTCTGGGAGATTTTTATGAAATGTTTTTTGAGGATGCAAAGGTTGCGTCTGAAGAGCTCGATTTAACACTGACGGGCAGAGATTGCGGACTCGAAGAAAGAGCTCCTATGTGCGGAGTGCCATATCACAGCTGCGAAGGCTATATATCAAGGCTTGTGGAAAAAGGATATAAAGTAGCCATATGTGAGCAGCTTGAGGACCCCTCAAAAGCAAAGGGAATCGTTAAAAGAGATATAACCAGAATTATCACACCGGGTACTGTTATAGAAGACACTATGTTGGATGAGTCAAGAAACAACTACTTAGCCTCCCTTTGTTTCGGTGAACAGTCGGCGGCACTTTGTTTTGTTGATGCCTCTACAGGCAGTTGTCATATTACCGAAATTTCCGGTTGCGATATGCAAAGAAGAGTAACCGATGAGATAATGAGGTTTTCTCCGAGTGAAATTCTTATAGACCGCAGTGTTTATAAAAACCGGTTCCTTTCGGATTTCTTAAAAAATACCTATAACGGTGCTGTAACTGTAAGACCCGAGGAAAGCTTTGATGCAGAAGCTACAAACGACCTTATTTGTTCGGTTTTCGAGGTTGTAAGCCCTGAAAATCTGGGAGTAGAAAAAAACAGCAATTTGCAACAGGCTTTAGGAGCCGCAGTTGAGTATCTTCACGAAAACAGCAGAGGTAACAAGATACTTCTTAAAAGCGTCGATGTATACAGTGAGTCAAAGCTTATGCGTCTTGATATGACCGCTATAAGAAATCTGGAGCTTTGCGAAACAATGCGGAGCAAGGCTAAAAAAGGCTCACTGCTTTGGGTGCTTGACAGAACAAAAACCGCAATGGGTAAGCGCCTTATAAGAAGTTGGATACTAAATCCGTTACTTTCAATGTCTGAAATCGTTTTAAGACAAAACGGTGTTGAGGAGCTTTGTCAGAATACTCTAAAACGTGGCGAATTATCCGAATATATGGGCAGTGTCAGAGACATAGAGCGCATAATAACAAAGGCGGTTTACGGCACTGCCAATCCGAAGGATTTATTAAATCTTGCCGCTACGACCCGTAATTTCCCCATTATAAAGGAGCTTCTTAGAGGGTCGTCTTGTAAAATACTTCAAGGCATTTACAGTGAAATAGATCCCTGCCGAGATATTGCCGATTTAATAGAATCGGCTATTGATGAAAATTCGGGTCTTCTTATGAAGGATGGCGGAATAATAAAGGACGGCTTTAATAGCGATGTTGATCGTCTTCGTGAAGATATGAACGGCGGAACGTCATATCTTACCGAAATCGAAAACAGAGAACGTGAAAGAACCGGCATTAAAAATCTTCGTGTTCGGTATAATAAGGTTTTTGGTTATTATATCGAGGTCACAAATTCCTTTAAAAATCTTGTGCCCGAAGACTACATAAGGAAACAGACCCTCACAAACGCCGAGCGTTATATAACCGAGGAGCTGAAAATTCTTGAAACGAGAGTTTTGGGTGCTAAAGATAAACTGTCAGCACTGGAATACGAGCTTTTTGACAACATAAGGAAACAGGTAGCATCAGCAGCAGAGAAATTCCGCATTACCGCAGATGCAATTGCAAGACTTGATGTTTTGTGTTCCTTTGCAGCAGCGGCTGTAGACAATAATTATACCCGTCCCATTATTGACAACAGTGGCACCGTTTCGATAGACGCAGGTCGTCATCCGGTTGTTGAGCAGCTGATAAAAACTCCGTTTGTTACAAACGATACATATTTAGATAACAAAGAAAATCGTTGCGCTATAATAACGGGTCCTAATATGGCGGGTAAATCTACATATATGCGTCAGACGGCCCTTATAGTCCTTATGGCGCAAATCGGATCGTTTGTACCTGCTCAAAATGCCAGAATTGGTATAGTGGACGCCATTTTTACCCGTGTGGGAGCTTCCGACGATCTTGCAAGTGGACAGTCTACATTTATGGTAGAAATGAGTGAGGTCGCAGACATTCTGAAAAACGCCACAAAAAACAGCCTCCTTATTTTAGACGAAATCGGCAGAGGTACTTCTACCTACGACGGAATGTCAATAGCAAGGGCGGTGCTTGAATATGTGGCGGACAAGAAAAAGTTAGGCGCAAAAGCGCTCTTTGCTACCCATTATCACGAGCTTACCTCAATGGAAAATGAGTTAAGTGGGGTTAAAAACTATAATATCGCTGCTAAAAAACGGGGTGACGATATTATTTTTCTGCGACGAATAATACCGGGTAGTGCAGATCAGAGCTATGGTATTGAGGTTGCGAACTTAAGCGGCATACCAAAGACGGTAATAGAACGGGCAAAGGAAATATTAAAACAAACCGAAGAACAGGGTATAGTCACATATAAAAAGGTAGCAAGTGACGACTCTATGATACCTCTTGAGCTTCAGGGTGCGCAGGACATTTTAGAAGAGCTAAAGGTTCTCGATGTCAACACACTGACCCCGATTGAAGCGATGGGAATGCTTTTTGACCTTGTTAATAAGGCAAAATCAATTTAAAAGTAAAGAAGGTGCAAAAATGCCGAAGATAAATCTGCTTTCAAAAGAACTATCCGAGCTTATTGCCGCAGGCGAGGTGGTAGAGCGTCCGGCTTCTGTAGTTAAAGAGTTGGTAGAAAACTCTATTGACGCTGATGCAAAGCATATAACTGTGGAAATAACAAATGGCGGAATAACCTCTATTCGTATTACCGACGATGGCTGCGGAATAGAAAGAGAGGATGTTGCTACTGCTTTTTTGCGCCACGCTACAAGTAAAATTAAAAGTGAAAGTGATTTATATTCCATTTCTTCTTTAGGTTTCAGAGGCGAAGCCCTGGCGGCTACTGCCAGTGTTTCAAGAATAGAGCTTTTTACCAAATCTCGCAATGAGGATATGGGTACGCATTATGTAATTGAGGGAGCAAACGAGGTTTTGTCGGAGGAATCGGGATGTCCGGATGGGACAACCATTGTTATTCGTGATATATTTTATAATACCCCGGCAAGAATGAAGTTTCTCAAAAAGGACGTTTCGGAGGCAAGTGCCTGTGCGGCTGTAGTTGAGAGAGCCGCCCTTTCGCATCCCGAAATCGCATTTAAGTTTATTCGTGACGGTAAGCTTTCTTTTTCCACTTCGGGAGACTCGAGCCTAAAGAGTGCCATTTACAGCCTTTTAGGAAGGGATTTCTCAAACTCTTTAATTGAAGTAGAGTGCGAAAGCTCAGGTGTTGAAGTTTCAGGTTTTATAACAAAACCTGTTTATTGCCGTCAATCGAGAGCGTCGCAGTATACCTTCTTGAACGGAAGACTTGTCCGTTGCGGTACTGTTACTGCCGCTATAGAACAGGCATATAAAAATACCGCTATGGTCGGTAAATTTCCGGGATTTGTTGTATGTGTGAAGGTGCCTTTTGATAGTGTTGATGTGAATGTTCATCCGGCTAAAACCGAGGTGCGATTTGCTGATGAAAAGCGTGTTTTCGATGCGGTTTATTATGCCGCTAAAAATGCCCTTGCACTTTTGGACACAAGACCCGTCATTTCTTCTTATAAAAACGATAATGCTATAAATCGTATGAGTACCGAAGAATACTGTCAGCAAAAGGCATATATTCCCGAAACGGCAGCAGAAAAGGCTTATAAAACCTTTATAGAAAAGCCTGTTTTAAAAACTGATAATACTTCTTTCTTGCAAAGAAAAGATGTTAAAGATTATATACAAAAAAGCGAATCGGTAAAAATTGATAAAGTAGATACAAAGGACCAAGAAGTTAAAAAGGAAACCGATTTTTCTGAAACTCAAAGCTTCCCCGTTTTAGACGACAAGCAAGAAGAAATTGTTTATATAGGTGAAGCCTTTTCAACATATATCGTGGCGCAAAAGCAAAACAGTATATATTTGATAGATAAACACGCAGCCCACGAAAGAATACTTTTTAACAATCTTAAAAATAAGGTTAATATAGAAACCCAGACCTTAATGCTGGGAGTAAGCGTAAGACTCTCAAGGGAAGAGTTTGATGCTGTAACAACAAATATAGAAGTTTTTGAAGACTTCGGCTTTGAAATTGAGGAGTTCGGCAACAGCACAGTGCTGGTCCGTGCTATCCCCGCAATGCTTATGAGCGAGGATGTTGAGAGTATAATAACAGAAGCTGCGTCAAGTTTGCTTGAAAAGGGTGTGCCGAGTGTGGAAAAAATTGACCGCATTTACCATACCGTTTCCTGTAAGGCTGCAATAAAGGCAGGTATGCACACATCAAGCGGAGAGCTAAAAGCCCTCGCCGAAAGGGTGCTGTCGGATAACGAGATTATGTATTGTCCTCATGGCAGACCAGTTGCATTCGAAATAAAGAAACGTGATTTAGAAAAGCAGTTTGGTAGGATTCAATGAGTAAGATAAAGATAATTTACGTTGTAGGTCCTACGGCTTCTGGCAAAACAGGATTGGGTATAGATTTAGCTCTAAAGCTCGGCGGCGAAATAGTATCGGCAGATTCTATGCAGATATATAAAGGTATGAGCATAGCTTCGGCTGCACCT
>JAGAZW010000025.1 GCA_017939855.1 Clostridia bacterium
AAAAAAGAGAAGCACTTACAAATGATATTACGGCATTAAAACTTTTAGTTATTGATACTCAAAAGGATGTATCTTCACTTTTAGATGCTGCCCAAGAACTTGAAAAGGGTATAGGTGCAAGAAGTATCAGAACGGGTGAAATTGACGCTGAGATTGCTGCTTTATCATATAAAAATAATCAGCTCACCACTGAAGTATCTCAAATCAAAGACGAAATCGATAATACAAGGTTTTTAATTGAGGAATGTGCCGATAATATTGAAAAGCTTATTGCTAAACGCAACGATATCGAAAAGTTTGGTATCGAGCTCAGAAACACCGAAAAGCAACGCACATTAGAACGTGAAAATATTGGTGGCGAACTTGCACGTTTAACCGAGAGAAAAGATGTTATGATAAAAGAATATGATAATGTTATTAGTCAGCTATATGATGAATATCAGTTAACTAAGAGCGAAGCTGAGAACTTAGCGATTGCAATCGATAAGCCTAACGATGCTAAAAAGGAACTAGCTGAAATTAAATCTAAAATCCGTTCTTTAGGTAGTGTAAATGTTTCCGCTATTGAGGAATACAAGGAAGTAAAAGAAAGATATGACTTCATGTCCATACAAATTGAGGACATACAATCATCCAAAAGGGAGTTGCATAAATTAATTTCCCAATTGACAGCACAGATGCAAGAATTGTTTATTATCGGTTTTGATAAAATAAATAAAAACTTCACTAAAACTTTCCGTGAACTTTTTGGTGGTGGAGAAGCTTCTCTTAAACTTTCCGATCCCGAAAACATTCTTGAAAGTGGAATAGATATTGAAGCGAGACTTCCCGGTAAAAATGTTCCGAGTCTGGATGGTCTTTCTGGCGGCGAAAAAGCGTTGGTTGCGCTTTCAATCTACTTTGCAATAATGGAAGTAAGTCCTCCGCCATTTTGTTTCCTTGACGAAGTTGATACTGCGCTTGACGATATTAATGTTGATCGTTTTGCAGATTATATGAAGCGATCTGCTTTTCCAACACAATTTATATGTGTAACACATCGTCGAGGTACTATGGAATCTGCTGATATGCTTTACGGTGTTACAATGCAGGAAAAGGGTATTACTAAACTTCTTGAGCTTAATATTGCAGAGCTTGAAAAGAAGCTTCTCAGTGAGCAACTAGGCGCATAGCTTTAGTATTTTATATTTTAGGTGATTCAATGGGATTTTTTAGCAAAATTAAAGAAGGTCTTAGGAAAACAAGAAACTCTATTTCACAAAGCGTCACTTCTGTAATTAACAGTTTTACACGTATTGATGAGGATTTATTTGAAGAATTGGAAGAAATTCTTGTTATGTCCGACGTTGGAGTCCAGACCTCAACACAAATCTGCGAACAACTTCGCAAAAAAGTCAAAGAAACCGGAACTACTGACCCTAAAGAAATTAAGAATATGATGAAAAATATCATTTCTAAAATGTTAGGCGAAGATGAGGAATTAAGACTCCATACAAAACCATCTGTAATACTTGTTATAGGTGTTAACGGTGTTGGTAAGACCACCTCGATCGGCAAACTTGCAACAAGACTTAAATCTCAAGGTAAAAAAGTTGTGCTCGGTGCTGCTGATACATTTCGTGCCGCTGCAATAGAACAGTTAGGTATATGGGCTGATAGGGCACAGGTGGATATGGTGAAAAGCATCAGTGGTTCTGATCCGGCTTCTGTTGTATATGACACAATTGCCTCTGCAAAAGCAAAAGGCGCCGACGTTATTATTTGCGATACCGCCGGAAGACTTCATAACAAAAAAAATCTAATGGAAGAACTTGCTAAAATCAATCGAGTTATTAATCGTGAACTTCCCGATTCTTCAATTGAAACACTGCTTGTTCTCGATGCCGCTACCGGTCAAAATGCAGTAAATCAGGCCAGAGAGTTTAAAACTGCTACAGATATTACAGGAATAATTTTGACAAAACTTGACGGAACTGCCAAAGGCGGTATAGTTATTGCTATACGCAACGAACTTAACATACCCGTCAAATTTATTGGTGTGGGTGAGCAAATCGACGATTTACAACCCTTTAATGCCCAAGAGTTTGCAGACGGCATATTTGATGATGAGGATAATATATGAAAGTTTTTATAGCAACAAAAAATCAGAAAAAACTGGAAGAGTTAAAAAGAATTTTAGAACCAATGGGTTTTGAAGTATGCACTGAAAGTGATTTCCTTAGCAATTTCAAAGAGGTTGAAGAAACAGGAAAAACATTCGAAGAGAATGCTCTATTAAAGGCTACTGCGGGGCTTGAAAATACCGGACTTATGTCAGTTGCAGATGACTCAGGACTTTGTGTTGATTATCTTGACGGAGCA
>JAGAZW010000219.1 GCA_017939855.1 Clostridia bacterium
CAGTTACATATACTTCGGGACATTTCATAGCCAAAAGCGCCGATACGCCGTTAACATTGGCGATTTCATCATCCGCTATAACAACGCTGTAACGATACATATTTTTCCCTCCAAACATAAATACCTATAATAAATTATAAATAATTTTGTCAGTAACTTCAATCACTATTTTTTGCTTTATATGGTTAGATTTTACTTTTTAGAAGAAAAATTCACTTCTAAAAATATCAATATAATAAAAAAAGAGCCTCAACTACGCAAATTACGTGTTGAGGCTCTAGGCTGGTGCGGGTAGCAGGACTTGAACCTGTACCGAGTTGCCCCGACTAGAACCTGAATCTAGCGCGTCTGCCGATTCCGCCATACCCGCATATATAAAGAAAATTTAATTCTCTATACATAAATATTAAATTGTAACTAGCGGGCAGCCACGCTACGCGCGTTTTCCCATCAGAAATATAGTCGCTCTGCTCGCTTGGAGTGCTTCGCATTGCTCCTTATTTCTTCAGCTCAGCCGTGTGCCTGTATCATCCACCGGATGCGGCACCCGCTTCGCCCTATTCCGCCATACCCGCATATATGAAGTAATAAGTAATAGTGAATAATGAAAAAGTATTCTATACTTTCGCTTTTTCCACAAGCCTTATTATACAATTAAATTTCTTTCATGTCAACCTGATTAATACTTTAAATAAGTAATAATTTACCATTCAAAGGTTGCTTTATAGTTGCTAATAGATTATAATTAGATACGCAATCGCTTTAAGGAGGTCTTTGTTACGGAAATTATTAACCTTGCAATTAAAGTTATAAATAACATTACAAAATTCGTTAATTTTTTATATAAATACCGCACCGTTTATAAGCTCACAGGTCTTGTTGCCACACGAAAGTTCAAACGGGCTCAAAATTTACACAAATATGCCGTTCTTATCGCTGCTCGTAACGAAGAAACCGTTATCGGTAATCTTATAGATAGTATCAGGCAACAGGATTATCCTTCTGAGCTTGTAGATATCTTTGTTGTGGCAGATAACAGTGATGACCGCACCTATGAAATTGCAAAATCCTTGGGAGCTAAATGCTATGAGCGAAAGGATACCAAGCATCGCACTAAGGGTTTTGCATTACAGTATCTGGTGGAATGCATAAGAAGAGATTACGGAATTGATTCATACGAAGGATATTTTATTTTTGATGCAGATAACCTGCTGAAATCAGATTTTATATCCAGAATGAACGATTCTTTTGATGCAGGTGAAAAAATTATAACCTCATACCGTAACACTAAAAATTTCGGGGATAACTGGATATCCGCTTCATACGGTATACATTGGCTTCGTACCATAAGAAACGAGCACCGTGCCCGTTCTCTTTTCCACCTTGCAACCAGAATTCAGGGAACCGGTTTCCTCTTTTCCTGGGAGCTGATAAAGAACGGTTGGAATTATACCTCCCTTACTGAAGACAGAGCTTTTTGCGCTGACGCTGTGGCTCAAGGCTACAAAATCTCCTACAACAATGAAGCCGAATTTTATGATGAGCAACCCATCAGTATTAAAATTGCTATGCGTCAACGTATAAGATGGGCGAAGGGACATCTTCAGGCATTAGCTGAAACGGGACCTTCACTTTTAAAGCATATTTTTTATATTGATAAATCAGTTAAGGTTTCGGAAGACGGTGCTCCCTTATGGAAAAAGATTATAAATAATCTTCGTCTTCGTTTTATGAGCTTTGATATGTTGACGGTGGTATTTCCCCGCTCCCTTATGCTTCTGTTTAAGAAAATTATCGTTTATATTTTAAGGGCTGTTTTGATATTTACCACGGGAAAGGTTTTCAGCGTTGGACTTGCCCCAGAGCTGCTTAGAGATATCCTGAAGTTTTTTGGAATCACTCCTGTGGCAGACGGTGATTTTTCGGCATTGGTATTACTAACCGCCTTCACACTCGCCTGGACCCTTGACACATACATTAACAATATAATATTAGCCGCCTATATATTCATAATTGAACACAAAAGAATTACACCTATTAAATGGTATAAAAAAATATGGTTTTGCCTGACCTTCCCAATTTTCGATCTTATAGGTAAACTATCCTTGTGCATTGCTTTATTTAAAAAGGTTGAATGGAAGCCTATTCCCCATAATGCCTCTATAAGTATTTCAGATCTGAATAACAAACAATAAAACCTTTTTATTGAGTTTTTGTCGCCTTTTTGGTATACTAATAACAG
>JAGAZW010000220.1 GCA_017939855.1 Clostridia bacterium
GGAAAAGAAACTATGATTTGCGAAAAAATGGAAGCTTTAGGCAAAAAACCTTCGGTAATAAGAGCAATTTTCGAATATTCAAGGCAGAGAAAGGCGCAGATAGGTGCCGAAAATGTATTCGATTTTAGTCTTGGAAACCCAAGTATAGCAGCACCTGAAAAGGTAAACGAGACTCTACTTAAGCTTATAAAGGAAACTGATTCTGTGCTTCTTCATGGATATACTTCGGCTCAGGGTGATTTAGGGGTCAGAACAAAACTTGCTGAAAATATTGAAAAACGTTTTGGTGCCAGTGCCGATGCAAACCATATTTATATGACCTGCGGTGCTGCCGCATCACTAACGATTTCTCTTAAAGCACTGTGTAACGAGGATGATGAGGTAATAATTTTAGCGCCCTTTTTCCCGGAATATTGTGTCTTTATTGAAAATGCAGGAGCAAAGTTTGTTGCCGTAAAATCAAGACGAGAGGATTTCGGAATAGATTTTGAAGCTTTAGACAAAGCGATAAATAAAAAGACAAAAGCTATAGTTATAAACTCTCCCAATAACCCCTCAGGTGCGGTGGTAAGCGAGGAGGATATTAAGGGACTTGCCACACTTTTGGATAAAAAGAGCAAGGAATTATCAAGCAATATCTATATTATATCAGACGAGCCATACAGAGAGCTTGTATATGGTGATGTTTTTGTTCCTTACATACCGAACTACTATGATAATACAATTGTTTGTTATTCATACAGTAAATCACTTTCTTTACCGGGCGAACGTATAGGATATATATTTGTATCTCCAAAGGCAAAAAATGATACCGATATTTATGCTGCTGTTTGCGGTGCAGGAAGAGCGATGGGTTATGTATGTGCCCCCAGTCTTTTGCAGTATGCGGTAGCTGAATGTGATGGCACTCCGCCCGATTTGGAAGGCTACTCTAAAAACCGAAACCTATTGTATAACTCACTTCTTGAAATAGGCTATAGTGCAGTCCGTCCTGATGGCGCATTTTATCTCTTTTTGAAATCGCTTGAGCCGGACGCAAACGCCTTTTGTGAGAGGGCAAAAAAATACGAGCTTTTGTTGGTACCCGGAGACAGCTTTGGTATGGAGGGCTATGTAAGAATAGCTTATTGTGTGAGCTATGAGCAAATCCAGCGTTCCCTTCCTGCGTTTAAGAAACTTTATGATGAATATAATCAGGAGTAACAAATGAACGATTTAGAAAAAGCGAGAAAACAGATAAACGATGTAGATAAAAAAATGGCAGAGCTGTTTGAAGAGCGAATGGACGCAGCCGCAGTTGTTGCCGCCTATAAAAAGGAAAACGGGCTTAAAATAGATGATTTTGCAAGAGAAGAGCAGATTATAAAGGCAAATACCTTGCTTATTAAAAACGAGGAATATAAGCCGTACTATGTAAACTTCTTAAAAGAAAACATCGAACTTTCAAAGGCTCTGCAACATAAACTTTTGGACGGTATGCGTGTGGCATTTAGCGGAGTTGAGGGAGCATTTGCAAATATTGTGGCAAAGCGTATTTTCCCCGATGCAAAATGTATACCCCATACCGATTTTGAAACCGCATACAAAGCGGTTGAAGACGGCAAATGTGATGTTGCGGTTCTCCCTGTGGAAAACAGCTTTAACGGTGATGTGGGAAAGGTTCTTGACCTTACCTTTTTTGGCTCTTTGTATATAAGCGGTATATACGAAGCGGAAATAGTTCAGAATCTTCTTGCAAACAAGGGAGCAACACTTGAAAGTATAAAACAGGTTATAAGTCATCCCCAAGCTATAGGACAGAGTTTTTCGTTTATCCAAAAGCATAAATACGAAACCGTTGATGCCGTTAATACTGCCGTTGCTGCAAAGCAGGTGTCGCAGTCGGGCAGAACGGATATTGCGGCTATTGGAAGTGAGGAGGCGGCAGAGCAGTTTGGTCTTGTTAATCTTGCTCCCCATATTAACGAAAGCGGTCTTAATACCACCCGATTTGCAGTCTTTACAAGGGCACAAAAAACAGCAGCTGTTACCGATCGGCGATTTGTAATGCTCTTTACGGTTAAAAACGTGGCAGGCTCTCTCGGTCAGGCAATTTCGGTTATAGGGAATCACGGATTTAACCTTTTAGCAATTAAGAGCCGTCCTACTAAAGATCTTATTTGGGACTATTATTTCTATGTCGAGGGCGAAGGAAATATAAATGCTCCTCAGGGCGAGGGTATGATTAATGAACTTAAAAAATGCTGCGACAATTTAAAGATTGTGGGCAGTTTTGAAAAGGAAGTCAGAGTATGATAATCCCTGTAAAAACGACTCTTGGCGGTTACGACATTATCTTAAAGCGTGGCGCCCTTCAAAAGGCGGAAGAGTATTTAAACCTTAACCGAAAGGTGCTTATCGTTACCGATAGCGGAGTGCCTGATGTTTATGCACAAGCTATATCGAAAAAGTGTAAAGAGTCAAAGATTTTTGTGTTCCAAGAGGGTGAGCAGAGCAAAAATTTTGATACATATAAAAACATACTTTCTGCACTTTGCCAAGGAGAATTTACCCGTAGCGACTGCGTGGTTGCAGTAGGCGGCGGAGTGGTAGGCGATATGGCAGGTTTTGCGGCAGCAAGTTATATGCGAGGCATTGATTTTTATAATATCCCCACCACCGTGCTATCTCAGGTAGACTCCTCTATAGGCGGAAAAACCGCTATAGATTTTATGGGTTATAAAAACATAATCGGTGCTTTTTATCAACCGAAATGCGTTATTATAGACAGTGAAACTCTTAAAACACTTCCCCCTCGTCAGATTTCAAACGGTCTGGCAGAAAGCGTAAAAATGGCACTTACTTCAGATAAAGAGCTTTTCGAACTCTTTGAAAATGAGGATATCCAAGACAATATTGATGAAATTATCTATCGCTCACTCCTTATAAAAAAATCGGTTGTAGAACAGGATGAAAAGGAAACAGGACTTCGTAAAATACTTAATTTCGGGCATACAGTTGGTCATGCAATAGAGAGTGTTAACATAGATAAATACTATCATGGTGAGTGTGTAGCACTGGGTATGCTTTATTTTTCGGGTCCAAAGGTAAAGCCAAGACTTATAAATGTTCTAAAGAAACTGAATCTTCCAGTTGAGGATACGACTAAGATAGAAGATATAATATCTGCGAGTGCCCACGACAAAAAGAAGTCAGGCAGCAGTATCTGTGTTGTAAGTGTAGAAAGTGTAGGAGAATTTAGTTTAGAAAATATAGATTTCAACACTTACTCTGATATCATAAGAAAGGCGGCGAAACAATGAAAAACACCTTTGGAAACAGCGTAAGCGTTACCCTTTTTGGAGAAAGTCATGGGGAAGCGATAGGTGCCGTTATAGATGGCATCGCCCCCGGTGTAAAGGTAGACGAGGATTTTATAAATCATCAACTTTCTCTTCGCCGTCCTACCGGAAATATCTCTACTGCTCGCAAGGAGCAGGACCCTTTTAAAATCGTAAGTGGTGTAGTGTCGGGAGTTACTACAGGCACTCCCATATGCATTGTAATCCCAAATTCTGATACTCGCTCTAGCGACTATGCCGATATGGCATTTTTGCCTAGACCTTCCCACGCAGATTATGCGGCATACTGCAAGTATCACGGTTTTGAAGATCGCAGAGGCGGCGGACACTTTAGTGGAAGAATAACTGCAGCACTTGTTGCGGCAGGAGCTATCGCCATAGACGCCTTAAAGCAAAAAGGGATAGTTATTGGTACCCATATAAAGAAATGCGCTGGTATTGAAGACGCAGCATTTTCTGATTACCAAAGGGATATAGCCGCTTTAAATGAGAAGTTTTTTGCTACATTAAGCGAAGAAGCGGCAGAGCAAATGCAAAAAAATATCAAGGCAGCAGCTGCCGAGGGCGATAGCGTTGGAGGTATACTTGAAACTGCTGTTTTAGGTGTAGATGCAGGTGTGGGTGAGCCTTGGTTTGACACCATGGAGGGTGTTTTGTCCCATGCGCTTTTCTCGGTCCCTGCAGTAAAGGGAATTGAGTTCGGTGGCGGTTTTGCTCTTTGTGATATGAGAGGTTCTAAGTCAAACGACCCGCTTTGCTATGAAAACGGTAATGTAAAATTCCTTTCCAACAATAGTGGTGGAATAAACGGTGGAATAACAAACGGTGACACTATAATTTTCCGTCTTGCTATAAAGCCTACGCCCACCATAGGAATAGAACAAAACACAGTAAATATTCAAACAAAAGAGGACGAAAAACTTTCGGCTAGAGGTCGTCATGACCCTTGCATAGTTCATAGAGCAAGGGTTGTTGCAGACAGCGTTACAGCTCTCGCTCTTTTGGATATACTTTCTTTAAGATACGGAACAGATTGGTTGGTTAAGTAATGGAATACGGTTGTATTGCGCAGAGATTAGAGCATAGTTTTTCTGCTATTATTCACTCAAAACTTGCAGAGTATAATTATGAGCTTAAGGAATTGCAACCTGAGCAATTAAAGCTCTTTTTTAAAAAAAGGGAATTTAAAGCAATAAATGTTACAATTCCCTATAAAAAGGCTGTTATGCAATATCTTGACTACATAGATCCGATAGCCAAAAAAATTGGTGCTGTAAATACCATTGTTAATAATAGCGGTCATCTTTCAGGCTATAATACGGATTTTTATGGAATGACGTTGTTAATAAACAGATTAGGTCTTTCATTAGACGGCAAAAAGGTGCTTGTTTTGGGTACGGGAGGCACTTGTGCTACTGCTGAAGCTGTGGCAGAAAGTATGGGAGCAGCTTTAATTTTAAAAGTATCACGTACCAAGAAAAATGATACCATCGATTATAGTGAAGCCTTAAGTTTACACAACGACGCTCAAATTATAATTAATACAACCCCATGTGGTATGTATCCTCAGATAGAGGGTTGTCCGATTGATGTGGATGCTTTTACCGATTTAGAAGGTGTTATAGACGCAGTTTATAACCCCCTTTGCTCAAGACTGGTAGAAAAATCTTTGCAAAAAGGC
Source organism: Clostridia bacterium (assembly GCA_017939855.1). Classification (GTDB taxonomy): domain Bacteria; phylum Bacillota; class Clostridia; order Oscillospirales; family Acutalibacteraceae; genus UBA737. The sequence continues at coordinate 5,023 of JAGAZW010000220.1, forward strand.
ATAAAAGCTGAGGGCGGCTTATATATGCTGATAGCCCAGGCGGTAAAGGCGGCGGAGTATTTTATCGGTTTGCAGCCCGACATAAAAAGCATCGATAAAATATACGCCGACATAATTAAAGAGAAAACTAACATAGTACTTATCGGTATGCCGTCCAGCGGAAAAACTACTGTCGGAAAAGCCCTTGCAAAGAAGCTAAACAAGGATTTTATCGATACCGATGAAGAAATTAAAAAAAATATCGGTATGGAAATAAGCGATTTTTTCAAACTTAAGGGTGAAAAAGAGTTCAGAAAGCTTGAATCGGAGGTCGCAAGACAGATATCAAAGCTTCAAAACTGTGTAATTTCTACCGGCGGCGGAATGGTACTGAACCAAGAGAATATAGATTTCCTGAAGCTAAATGGTAGGGTGTATTTTTTGGACAGACCCCTAAACCGGCTTATTGCCACAACCGACCGCCCATTATCTGCTACCGCCTCAGATTTGGAAAAAAGGTACAAAGAAAGATATAAACTTTATCTTGCAGCCGCAGAAAAAAGTATAGATGCTTCGGGTAGCATTAAAGAAAATGCATATAAGATAAAAGAGGATTTTTTAAATGAGAATACTTATTATTAATGGTCCAAATATAAATATGTTAGGAATAAGAGAACCTGAGCTTTATGGGAATAAGACATATTCTGACTTGGTAAATATGATAGGTGACTATTGTGATAAAAGGGGAATAGATACAAAGTTTTTTCAGTCAAATTATGAGGGAGCTATAGTTGAGGAAATACAAAATGCTTTAAGTAATTTTGACGGTATTATCATAAATCCTGCCGCTTATACCCACACAAGCGTTGCCATTTTAGATGCTCTTAAAGCGGTATCGATACCCGCAGTGGAGGTTCACATTTCAAATGTGGACTCCCGAGAAGATTTCAGACAGATAAGCTTTGTAAGAAAGTACTGTTTTGCAACTATTTCAGGTGAGGGCTTTGAAGGCTATATAAAGGCTGTAAAACTTTTAGAAGAACGTATGGGTGAGAGTAGATGACAGTTACCATCCGAAAATCTAAAGCATCAGGTACAGTAGCGGCACCGCCGTCAAAAAGTGTCGCTCACAGAGCACTTATATGCGGTGCATTTTCTCAAAAAAGTATAATAAAAAATATTGAATATTCTGCTGATATTATTGCAACACTTTCCTGCCTTGAGTCTTTGGGGGCTAAGGTAAAAAGAGACAAGGACTTTGTTGAAATAGGCGGTCTTAGCAAAGATGGTATTAAAGAGGGCACAGAGCTTTTTTGTGACGAAAGTGGTAGTACTCTCAGATTTATGATACCTATTTGTCTGCTATCGGGCAAGAAAGTAACCCTTAAGGGTTCAGGGCGTCTTTTTGCAAGACCTCTTTCAGTTTATGAAAAGATATTTGTTGAAAATAAAATAGAGTATGAAAAGGGTGAAAATTTTATAACCCTTTGTGGTAATATAAAAAGCGGAAACTATGAAATTGAGGGAAATATCTCGAGTCAGTTCATAACGGGTCTTATGTTTGCGCTTGTTAACCTCAACGAACCAAGTTCCATTACTGTTACAGGCGGATTTGAAAGTGAATCCTATGTCAACCTTACCGTTAAAGTTTTAAGAGATTTTGGTATAGATATAAAGAGAAAAGAAAACACTTATATAATTGGCGCCGGTCAAACCTTTAACTGCCCAGAATATACCGTTGAGGGAGATTATTCCAATGCCGCATTTTTAGACGCCTTTAACCTTTTGGGCTCAGATGTTAGGGTTTCGGGGCTTGATGAGGATTCGGTTCAGGGCGACAAGGTATATAAAAAAATGTATGAACAGTTAAAGGGCGGTGTAAGGGATTTCGATTTGTCCGACTGTCCCGATTTAGCACCTGTTTTGTTCGCTTTGTCTGCGGCTTTAGGCGGTGCACATTTTAAGGGAACCGCACGGCTTAAAATAAAGGAAAGTGACCGAGCTGAAGCTATGAAGCAAGAGCTCGAAAAGTTCGGCATAGCAGTAAAGGTAGAGCAAAACGATGTTTATGTTGAAAACGGTACTTTAAAGCCGCCAAAAACAATTTTATTTGGCCACAACGACCATCGTATTGTTATGGCTTTGAGCGTTATATGCTCTATAGTAGGAGGCACAATTTCGGGAGCCCAAGCGATAAACAAAAGCTTCCCCGATTTCTTTAATAAAATTTCATCCTTAAAGGTTGGTGTTATGACGGATGAAGATTGACGAAAACAAAAAATTTTTAATAGTAGGTTTAGGACTTTTAGGTGGAAGCTATGCGAAATCTTTAAGCAGACAAGGTTACAGTGTTTGCGCTATAGATACAGACGAAGAGTCTATCAAATATGCTTTGGATAACGGATTTATTTCAAAGGGCAGCACTGAAGTTAAAGAAGAATTTTTACAAAATGCGGATATAGTAGTGTTTGCGCTTTATCCTCATATCTTTATCGACTGGATAAAGCAGTACGGCGACCTTTTCAAGCAGGGTACTATACTTACCGATGTAACGGGTGTTAAAGGCATCATTGTAGAGCAAATTCAGGCAATGCTTAAACCCGGCGTCGAGTTTATATCGGCACATCCTATGGCAGGTAAAGAGGTAAGCGGAGTCAAAAATGCCGATGACAGTATTTTTAAGGTGGCAAACTACATTGTGGTTCCCACTAATGATAATAGCTTTAATGCCATAAATATATGTAAAGATCTGGGAGAGACCTTAGGCTTTAAGGAGGTTTCGTGGTTATCTGTCGAGGACCATGACAGAATGATTGCCTATCTTTCTCAGCTTACCCACTGTATAGCAGTATCCTTGATGTGCGCCAACGAAACCCCGGGCTTCGAGCGTTATACCGGTGACTCTTTCAGAGATTTAACCAGAATTGCAAAGATAAATGATGAAATGTGGAGCGAACTCTTTTTGGCAAACAGAGAAGCGTTGCTTTGCGAAATGGACCGATACCGAGAGTCCTTTGAGAAGCTCTATGATTTTATTAAGAATGAAAATCGTGACGGTATGCGAGAGATGATGCGCCTTTCCACAAAACGTCGCCAACATTTTGATAAGAAAGTGTGAAAAAAATGGGTTCAGAGTTTAAAAGGAAATTGCCTATTCCAAAAGAAATAAAACAACAATATCCGTTAAGTGATAAAATGGTTGCAGTAAAGGAAGCAATGGACAAGGAAATAAGTGACGTGTTCTGTGGGAATTCCGACAAATTCATTCTTGTTATAGGTCCGTGCTCTGCCGATCAAAAAGAGTCGGTGCTTGATTATATCTCCAGACTTCGTAAAGTTCAGGACAACGTCAAGGACAAGATAATAATTATTCCCCGTATCTATACCAACAAGCCCCGTACCACAGGTGACGGCTATAAGGGTATGCTGCACCAGCCGGACCCTGATAAAAAGCCGGATATGCTTCAGGGGATTGTAGCAATTCGTGATATCCATATGTGTGCTTTGCGTGATTATGACTTTACTTGTGCTGACGAAATGCTTTATCCTGAAAACTATCGCTACCTCTCCGATTTATTGGGTTATGTGGCAATAGGAGCTCGTTCTGTCGAAAATCAGCAGCACAGACTCACCGCCAGTGGTATTACGATTCCGGTCGGTATGAAGAATCCTACAGGCGGAGACTTGTCGGTTATGATGAATTCCATAACCGCAGCCCAACACAGCCATACCTTCATATATCGTGGTTGGGAGGTTGAAAGCTCGGGAAATCCGTTAGCTCATGCTATCCTTCGTGGTTATATAGATTATACCGGTAAAAATGTTTCAAACTACCATTATGAAGACCTTGTAAATCTTTATAATCTTTATCAAGATTCAACTCTTCAAAACCCTGCGGTTATTGTTGATACTAACCATGCAAATTCAGGCAAAAAGTATTTAGAGCAGATCCGCATAAGCGAGGATGTTGTTCATAGCTGCAATATTAACCCTGACATTCGTAAGATGGTCAAAGGCCTTATGATTGAAAGTTATATCGAAGACGGTAATCAAAAGGATACCGAACACGTATATGGTAAGTCTATAACCGATCCATGTTTAGGTTGGGAAAAGACCGAAAATCTTATCTATAACATTGCTGACAGGTTAAAATAATTATGGTTTATACAGTTACTTTAAATCCTGCTCTCGATTATAATCTTTATCTTAATAATGTAAATGAAGGAGCAGTAAACAGAGTAGATCGTGCGGCGGTTTTATGTGGGGGTAAGGGTATAAATGTATCCTTCGTTTTAAATGAATTGGGCGTTGATAATGTGGCTTTGGGCTTTGTTGCATCTTTTACCGGTGCAGAACTTGAAAGAAGACTGAGGCTATCCCATATTGTCACAGATTTTATTACACTTAAAAACGGCTTCACA
>JAGAZW010000221.1 GCA_017939855.1 Clostridia bacterium
AAACAAGTTTTCAAAATATGTATCAGCACTCGGATTCGAGGACGTCCATTTTCATACCCTACGCCATACCTTTGCCACCAGATGCGTAGAGGTGAACTTTGAAATAAAATCTCTTTCGGAAATACTCGGCCATTCAAGTCCGAGAATAACCCTGGAAAGATACGTTCATTCTTCAATAAATCTTAAAAGAGATAACATGAAAAAGCTTGATGTTATAGGCTTTTAGATAAGCCGTCAAAATATCCGTCAATTTTTAAATAAAATCCCTGAATTTACAGATTTTTTCTGCGCCAAACGCAGAGTGTTGAACTCTGCGAATTTAGGAGTAACTACCCTATTTAGTTTTACCAATAAATTTAAAAATGCTCAGATTTCTTCTTAAATAAAGGGTGAATTTATATGAACGGTTCCGACATAATATGGATTATTATTATTGCCTTATTCCTTTTTCTGATATTTGTAGGTGCATTAATCAGTTGGATAGTAGACCTAAGCCGAGAACTCAAATATATAAATATGGAAATTAAAAGATGTGACGGTAAGGAAAAGAAAATGTGGATAAAACGAAAAAGAAGATTATTTTTGGCTTTTATCCCCTTTTTCAGAGGATAAATTCCGAATTGATTTATTCGGTTATTATTTCGTTTTTAGGAGGTGGAACTTAACCTAACGGTTCAAACAGGGTTTCCTGTTAAATTTGAGAAATTTTTTTGAAAGAAGGAAATTAAGTAAAATGAAAAAATTATTGGCTTTGGTGCTTTCGATTTTGTTAAGCGTAAGTACATGCAGTGTGGTTGCTTTTGCTAATGGTGTAGAAACCACGGCAGTCGCTAAGGTAGGCAATACCGAGTATGCGACAATTGACGAAGCAATCACTAATTGGACAAATGGTACTACATTGACCTTGTTGGCTGATGTTACCTTGTCTGATGTTATTAAACTTAGTTCTACTGAGTATCATATCCTCGACCTTGGCACTTATACAATGACTGCTGCGTCAGGGAAAGATGCTATCCAATATGTGGTAGACGGCAGAAGCAGCGCAAGTTACGCACTGGATATCAAGGCTGACGCTACCAATCCCGGCGGTATCACAGCTACGGGAGCTTCTGTTGTCCGTCATACTAAGCCTACATCTGATGCGCCGTCTAAGGATCGTCCGATTACAAGATTCTATGGTGGTATATTCAACGCTACCTTTGTTGTACGTCAGGGCGGAACTTGGGGTGCAGGATATACTGGTGCATCTGCGCCGTATTTCTATTTCTATGGTGGCGAGTTTAATGGTACTATTTATACCAATCGTTCTCAGAACCAGTTCTACGGTGGCACCTTTAACGGTCAATTGCAGATGTCTGTTGACTCTTCTGCTTACACATTGATTACAGGTGGTAAATTTAAGTATCTTTCTAATATGATGGGTTCTGATCTCGACGAGAAAATTGCTCAAGGTAAAGATTACTATAAATTTACTATCGGTACGTCAAAGAGCGTTTACGATAAGGCAATCTATGTAGACGATGAAGGTTACTATGTTGTAGCAGATTCCAAACCTGCTGAGGAAATTGAAGCAAGAGTTGCGATGACTCCTAACGAGGATAATTATTTTTACTATAGTGAAGTAGCAACCGAGGGTGCTCTTAACTATACTGACGTGTATATGGCGCTCGAGAATAATAAGACTGCAACGGTTACCGTCTATGTCGATGAACTTGACCTTGAAGGCAGCTCTTTCACAGGTACTATCGTTGTTCCCGAAGGTAAAACTTTGACCGTTACCAATGCTCCCGAAAGTGTTACTTTTGAGGGTGAGGGTACAGTGATTATTGTTGAACCTGTTACTACTCCCATCGGCTCTAACAGCCCTGCTTACACCAAGGAAGTAGACGGCTATGTAAGAGTTTGGGGCGAAGGCGGCGGTAACGCAAAGGAAAGCTTTGTTCTTAAACTTTACTCAGGCGAAACTCTCATCGCCACCACAATGCTCAATAACATCGGCGGTATCATTGATGGCGATGTTTATGTAACATGGAACTTCTATTATCCCTCGTCTAATGATGAATATTGGACGACTACTTGGGAGGAAGGACATCCTAACTCTTTAGCGCAGCCCACCAAGGTTGAGCTTTGGATTGATGGTACTTGTGTTGCAACAACCCCCGCTAAGATGAGTGGCGCAGACGATCTTAATCCTGTTAATTGGGAAGAGCTCGGCGGTGTTAAGTACATTGTAACCGATCTTCAAGGCTCAGGTACACAATCCGATCCCTTCATTATTAACAATAAAGCAGAACTTGAATGGTTTCGGGACAGAGTTAACGATGGTAATAATTACGTAGGTAAATATGTATTACTTAATGCTGATATTGACCTCGGCAATGAAGCTTGGGCTCCTATTGGAAGCGGTAGCAACCCCTTTAAGGGCGTGTTTGACGGTCAAAATCATACAATTTCTAATCTCGTTATCGATGGTGGCTCCTCAAGCAACATCGGTTTCTTCGGTTACACCAGAGACGGAGAGATAAAGAACCTTACCATTAATAACGCTAAGGTTTCAGGTCGTCTTAATGTTGCTGTTGTTGCAGGTACACCTTATACCTCTAAGTTTACTAATATTAAGGTAACCGGTCATGTTGAAGTTAATGGTATGGCATATGTTGGTACTGTAGGCGGTAAGAATGCTTACGCTAACTGGACTGATATCGTAGTTGATGTTGATGCATCATCTTATGTAAACGCTAACTCTGTAGAAAATGGAACTGCATACCGTACTTATGTCGGTGGTGTTGTTGGTTTCAACGGAGAAGGCGGACACACATTTAAGAATATTTCTTCTAATATCAAAGTTATAGGTTCTACTATGGATATCGGTGGTGTTTTCGGCATTGCGCACTATAGCAATAAATTTGAAAACATAACCTTCACAGGTTCTGTTGAAGCTCCTGCTGATGCAAAAGAGGTTGGTGGAATCGCAGGTGTATGGCATAACCAGAAGGGATATACCGTAACCTTTACTAATGTAACCTCTACAGGTACCGTTACTGTTGGCGATGTTACCACTACCGGCTCTATTGTTGGCGATGCATACAATGCTGACAACGAAACAGCAGAAAATTCCGGCTCGCTCATAATTGATGGCAACGAAGCTTGGATTTGCGCTGCTAAGATTAGCAATGTTAAATACGCAACTGTTGCAGAAGCTTTTGCTGCTGCACAGAACGGTGACGAGGTTAAGATTATTGTAGCAGGTAACTATGCGGTTCCTACCGGAAAGAATATCACTATCACCGCCGTGGTTGACGGTGTTACTTTCGGCACTATCGGCGCTGTAAATATGAATGGTGCAAACGTAACCTTCAATAATGTAACATTTAATTATGCGGACAAATCTTCCTATAATGGTCTCCAGCATTCAGGTAATTTAGTTTACAATAACTGTACGTTTAACGGTCAGGTATTCCTTTATGGCGAGTCCGAGACCTTCAATAATTGTATCTTCAA
>JAGAZW010000222.1 GCA_017939855.1 Clostridia bacterium
GGCTTGAGGCTTTTCGTATCGGTAACAACCGCCTATATAGCAAACCTTAACGGGTAATGCACCGTATATTAATCCCTTTTCAATAACACTTCTAACAGTCCCTGCTGTAAGCTCGGGACGAAGGGTCAAAGAGCGACCACCTTTATCATCAAAAGTATACATTTCCTTTTGCACAACATCTGTGGTATCGCCTACGCTCTTGTGAAAAACTTCAGTATGCTCAAAAACGGGGACTCTGATTTCTCTGAAACCGTAGAGTGAAGCGGTTTCTAACATGGTTTTTTCAACAAACTGCCATTTATAAGAATCAGAAGGTAAAATATCGTTTGTGCCTTTTACAGCACGATTAATTTCTGCCATGTTAATTACTCCGTCAGTTATTTTTTTAATATATCTCTCCAACCGAGATCGCCTCTTTCAAGGCCGTGTATAAGCACCTCTGCGGTTGCAATATTTGTTGCAACCGGAATATTATGGACGTCACAAAGTCTAAGAAGTGCTCTGTCATCAGGTTCATCTGCACGCTGGTCAAGGGGGTCACGGAAAAGGAGTAAAAGGTCAATCTCATCACAACCTATTCTTGATGCGATTTGTTGAGAACCGCCCTGGCTACCACTTAAAAAGCTAACGATTTGAAGGCCGGTTGCTTCAGAAACTATTTTGGCTGTGGAGCCGGTTGCAATAAGGTTATGGCGACTTAAAATTCCGCAATAGGCAATGCAGAATTGCGCCATAAGTTCCTTTTTGGCATCATGTGCGATTAAGGCGATTGTCATTTTTAAAAACTCCTTTTTATATTTTTTTAGCGTTCGGTAGATTAATGCTTTCTCCTAAAATACGTTTTGCAATTCTTGAAAGTGCTTTTTGAGCACTTCCTTTGTTTTTAAGTTTATGGACTATGGGGAGAAGAGATAGCTCTTGACTAAAGGGCACTATCCCTAAAAGTCTAATACCTGAAGTGTCAATTATATCGTCAATATTCCGATAGGTATTATTTTTTATCAGATATGCTTCAAAACGATTGATTATGAGGCGAGGCTTTGATTTTGCAGAAGAAAGCTCTGCTTGTACAACTGCGGCATCTTTTACTGATACAGGGTCCATATTGCAGACAGTGATATGCTGGACATCATCAGGAAGAGCTTTAATAAGAGAAAAATCAAGACCTGCCGGCATATCTATAATAACAACATCAAAAAGCTTCCGTTGTTTCGAAATAAAGTCCTCAAAATTTTGGGGATTTAAGACACCCTCTTTTTTTGGTGCAGGAATAAGTTTAATATTGTCATAGTAGGGGATGGAGTATACAGCATCATCCGTTTCTTTTCCGGATAAAATATCACCTAAATCAAATATAATATTCATATCAATGCCAAAAAAGAGATCAAGACACCCTAATTTTTCGTCAAGGTCTATTAAAAGGACATTTTTATTAAGTTTTGAAAAAGATATTGCAAGAGCCGAAGAAATAGTGGATTTTCCTGTTCCGCCTTTGCCTGATACAACGGTTAAGCAGATACCCATAAATTCACCTCACAGCTAGAATATTTTAACATAAAAGAATATATATGTCAAACAAATGAATAGCGATATTTAGCAAAAAAACACGAAATTTTAACTTAAAACGGTATAAGGAATTTCATCCGGTGATGCGTTACCAATAGTACGGAAGTAGGCATCCAATAAAGTTCGTACCAAAGTGCCTGAAGAATAGCCTGAATTGCCGTGTTCTAAAACTACCGAAATAGCAATTTCGGGGTCATCATAGGGGGCAAAAACTATAAAGGTACTGTGGTCAGCCTTACCGTCTACCTGTGAGGTACCTGTTTTGCCACCTATTTTTATAGGATAGTCACCTAAAGCAGCTCTGCCGGTACCGTCGACAGTAACCGAAAGCATACCCTGTTTAATTGCCGAGATAGTACTGTCAGAAATGTTTACGGTGTTTAAAACCTCAGGCTGTCCTTTGTCGTAAGTTTTGGACATATCGTATGAGGTTATTTTGTCAATAAGTGTTGTACGATATCTTGTACCGCCGTTAGCAAAAGTAGCGGCATAAGTTGCAAGTTGCAATGGTGTGAAAGCGTTTAACTGACCAATTGATATCTGCAGTGTATCACCACCAAAACCATTGGATGTAGGTTCCATCAAAATTCCTGCGCTGTCATCGACCTCAACACCCGTTTTAACGCCGAGGCCAAACTGCTTAAAATAGTCGGTAAGGGTCATAGCGCCTACTCTGCGTCCAAGCTCAAAGAAAAAATAGTTACAGCTTTTTGAAAGTGCGGTTTTCAAGGCTATAGAGCCATGTGTACCCATGCAGGAAGGTTGGAAATCGTTAAAGTATTTATAGGTGTGGACACAGCGTATACTTTCTCCTGTATTATAAAGACCGTTTTCCATAGCGGCGGTTGCCACAATAGGTTTTATGGTAGAACCGACAGGATACACGCCCTTAAAAGCACGATTATTAAGCGGTTGCGCAGGGTCTTTTACAAGCTCATCGTAATTTTCGCCTAGCGTAGCTGAGTCATAGGTCGGGTAGTTTGCCGCACACAAAACCTTTCCTGTGTTCACTTCAATCATAACAGCCGAACCTGCAACACAGCTTCCACCCTCGCTTTGCAACTTTTTAACTGTGTCTTCAAGGGCATTTTGCGCTGTGCGTTGAATATTTTTATCCAAGGTAAGCATAACAGTTTTACCAGCTATAGGCTCTTTTGTAACCTTACTGTCTATAATGTTTCCATCGTTATCAAGGTAATAGGTTATTTCGCCATCAATGCCTCTGAGATGCTCTTCCGCATAGTATTCAATACCGCTTTTGCCCACCTTATCATCATATGAGTACCCTTTTGATTTGTAATTTTCTCCCGTTGTCCAGTCTTCTTCATATATGGGACCCACTGATCCTATAATATTAACTGCGAGGGAGGTGTCGGTGTATTGGCGGAAAGGAACAACATCTACCGTAACTCCGTCAAGTAAAAATCCCGATTCCGAGATTTTACGCATAAGCTCTGTGGTGATATCTTCAGCAAAAGTATACGGGTAGGAAATTGAAAAATCCGAAATATCCATACTGTATCTTACGCCCATTATCTTTCGCTGGTTCTCCTTGCTGTATGAGTTAAGATCGTATTTTTCGATCATCCTTTTCATACAATCATCCGCAGTGGCATAATGTGCAAGATCCAGGGTATCTATGAGCTTATCGGCAGATTCGTCTTTTATAAATGTGTAGGGAGAAACATCGGTTATAGGAAGCTTGTCCACCCATTCAGACTCTGTGTTTTCAAAAAGCTCTATTAGTGCGAGGATAACATCATTCATATTATCCTTAACGTAAGCTTTGTTGAAAACAACGTTGTAACCGTCACGATTTATAGCAATTTTTCTGCCGCAATTATCAAGAATTTCACCTCTTGGTGCCTTTAAAACCGAAGTAAGTGAAGACGCACTGCCAAAAAGCGAAGAATAATTTGAAGCGTTTACAACCTGTATAAAATAAACTCTTGCAGAATACGCTACAATAAGTAAAGTCAGTATTATCGAAAGTACGGTAAGCGGAGTCTGGCGTTTGCGGTTAAATGGCATTCTTTCACCTCAAAAAGTTTATTTGATAATTTTTTTAAATAAGAGTTTTTCAAACAAATAAAAGATAAGTGTTATGACCGTAGTGTAGATAATTGATGGCAGAGCATATTGGAAAAGATAAGTAAAGCTATCGTTTATGCTATGCCCGAAGCTGAAGAAGAACAGCCATCTGACAATGAAATAAAGTGCACTTAGAATTATTCCAAGAGCAATAGCAGAACGAAAATTGTTGTTAAAAAGGTAGTGAATAAAAAAGGAAGTCAGGAAAGCAATAGCAAAAAAAACAATGGAATTAAAACCAAAACTGGTGCTTGAAGAGGTATCGGTGAAAATTCCCAATATCATTCCGGCTAAAGATGCCGTAAGTTCTGAACAAAACATCGAAATTGCAATTAAGGCTGCTAAAGCAATCATAGGGGTTGCGGTACCGATTTTCATAGAAAGCAGGGGAGTATACTGAATAATTACGACTACAAATACCAACAGTACATTTATTACCGAAATAAGCAGTTTTTTCTTCTTTTGAGGCATAATTAATAGTCTCCTTTGCCGGGCAATATGCCACCCTGATTGTCGAAATGGATTATAACCATAACATCTTTTATATTTGCTAAATCAGCGAAAGGAGTAATATCAGCATAGATAGAAGTGTTATATTGGTCACTGCCGATAGATTCAATAGAACCTATAAGCAGTCCTTCCGGGAAAATACCCTCACCCGAAGTTACAACATAGTCTCCTATGGCAACACTGCAATTTCTTGATAAATTAGAAAATCTACACTTATTTTTTTTAGCAAGTTGAAGATTGCCAGAAACAATACCTGAATCATTAGTTCGGTTGTCCAAAGCACCCAAGACAAGCTCTGGGTTTAAAATAGTAGTAACTTTTGAAGTTGTGGTTCCGAGCTCTGTTATATAGCCTACAAGCCCCGCATCGGTTATAACAGGGTCATATAAACTTATTCCTGAGGAGCTTCCACGATTTATGGTAAATCCGCCGTAGGGGTCGGAGTGGTCTTTAGAAATAAGTATCGAATGACAAAACTCAAAATCAAGGTTTTTTTCTTTGATGCCGAGATATTTTTTATATGATTCATTTTCGGATATTATTTTATCATAATCGGCAGTCTTTTCTCTCATATCGTTAATTTTAGAGGTCAGTTCAGCATTTTCAACAAGGAGTTCGCTGTTGTCCTTATATGAGGATACAATATCCGAGATACCGTTTGAAATAGAGGTTGCAAGTGTTTTGAAGGGCGCCGAAATCATACCTGCAATATCGGTGTGAGGCGACATTTTTTTCCCCCATATACCAAAAATCAGCGAAATCACCAATAAAAAACTAAAAACGGAGAGAATAATTTTAAACTGTCGACTGCGAAAGAAAAATCGCATCTTAATCCTCCTAGAAAATTATTATCTGAATCTTTTCCCTCTTCTGAAAACATAGTTTTCAAATCCGCTGTCAGCTTCAAGTCTCTTAGCGGTACCCAATACAACACAGTCAAGAGGATTTTGTGCTACAGTAACAGGAATACCGGTTTCCTCAGCAATTAACTCTGCAAGACCTCGTAACAGTGCGCTACCACCTGTGAGTGTTATTCCGTTGTCGATAATATCGGCTGCAAGTTCAGGCGGAGTCTTTTCAAGTGTTAAACGAATAGTGTCAATAATTTGGGCAATAGGGTCAACAAGTGCGCTTCTAACTTCAGCCGAAGAGATGGTCACATTTTTCGGCAAACCGTCTATGAGGTTTCTACCCTTGATCTCAATTTGTGACTCTCCCTCATAGGGTTTGGCAGAACCGATATCTATTTTAATTTGTTCAGCAGTACGCTCGCCAATAAGAAGGTTATGCTTTTTCCTGATATAGTTAATAATTGCTTCGTCAAAATTATTACCTGCTATTCGAAGTGACTGTGCAGTAACAATGTCACCCAAAGAGATAACAGCAACTTCACTGGTACCGCCGCCTATATCAACGATCATACAACCACTTGCATCCCATACGGCAAGTCCCGCACCAACAGCAGCAGCCATTGGTTCTTCAATAAGGTCAATATCAGTAGCACCCGCTTGTTTTGCAGCATCATAAACTGCTCTGCTTTCAACCTCGGTGACGCCTGCGGGTATGCAGATTACCATTCTCACCCTTGAAAAAAACGAGCCTTTGAGTGCTTGACGAACAAACCTTTTAAGCATTGCAGCAGTTACATCGAAATCTGCAATAACGCCGTCTTTGATGGGACGAACGGCAACTATTGAACCTGGGGTGCGTCCTATCATTTCTTTAGCCTCGGTACCAACTGCTCTAACAGCATCATTTCTTACATCGTATGCTACTACCGAAGGCTCTCTCATTATAATACCTTTTCCCTTAACACAAACGAGAGTGTTAGCGGTACCTAAGTCAACGCCAATATCTCTTGTGAACATAAAATTACCTCCTGTTAAGTTAAGCTATCATTGTTAAGTTTTGTTTGATTTGTATCTTCACTTGGAACTATTAAATTTATAGCAGAATGGATGTTAGTAATTGTTAATTTATCGGTTCCTGCGGCATATTCGCCGTCGAGAGTCCAAGAAAGATCATTATCTGATAAGACAGTAACCGAATTTGTGTGAAAAAATTCGATGCCCTCACGGTTATAATCCTTTTTGAGAATACCGTCAATAGTGTTTTGGAAAACTGCAAGATTGGTAGGCTTCTTTATTAATACGACTTCAAAGAAACCGTCATTAAGTTTAACGGTATTTTCTTTAAATTTAACTATCCCGCCAACCGACATAGAATTTGAAACGGCGCCAAAGAGGTAGTCGCCTTCAATTTCCTTGTCGTCAAAAAGGAATTTAAGGTGTATTGGCTTTATGTTGCCTAAACTTTTTATTCCTTCAAAGAAATATGCTGCCTGGCCCAGAATGTTTTTAACATTTTGAGGTGCTGAATATGAAGCTTCGGTAAATGCTCCGAATGAAGCAGTATATGAAAAATATTTGTCACCGAATTTTCCTATATCGAGGTTTATGATTTGTCCGCTAATAATATCCTTAGCTGCTTTTTTGATGTTGCGGGAGATTTTAAGACCTGAAGACCATTCGTTAAGGGTGCCGGCAGGAATATAACCGATAGTTATATGCAAATTTGCTTCCATGAGACCGGTTATAACTTCGTTAAGGGTCCCGTCACCCCCACAAACAACAATAATTTCATATTCCCCTTGATTTAATGATTTCGTTTTCTCAGTAGCGTCTCCCCTGGATTTGGTCGGATAAACCGATACATCATATCCGCCCTCAGAAAAAATTTGACAAACACCCATCAGCTCGTTTTTCATTTTCGCTTTGCCTGAGAGTGGGTTTACAATTACTAGCATTTTTTTATTTACCATAATTCATCTATGCCTTTCTTGTCGGTTTGTTTACCGATAGTCGATTGGAAGCGTTGCGGTAGCATTCAGAGTTTCATCGCAAGTATTCCCCGAAAGATATTCATAGTATCCCTGAACGCCAACCATTGCCGCATTGTCACCACAATATTTGAGTTGGGGAAAAAACAGTCTAATATTCCTTTTTTCACATTCGAGTGACATTCTTCTTCGAAGCTCACTGTTTGCCGAAACTCCTCCTGCGATAGCTAAGGTTTTATAACCGAGATTTTCCGCCGCTGATATAGTTTTATCTATCAAGATATCACATACTCTTTCTCTTATAGAGGCAGCAAGAACGGGGACATCTATATCTTGATTTTTTTGTTTAGTATTATGAACGAGATTTATCACAGCGGTTTTTAGTCCTGAGAAGCTGA
>JAGAZW010000223.1 GCA_017939855.1 Clostridia bacterium
AATATTTTTAATGTGTGACCTTATAATAAAACCCGCCGAATCAGAGTCTGTGATAACAATTATTCCTTTTTCTTTACTAATACGACGAATATAATCACATTTTTCCTTGTTTTTAAATATACCAAAACCATCAGTTGTTATAATTGTGGCATCAATAATATTTTTTAGGGTAATTTTGTCGTATTTCCCCTCTACAATAACAGCCTGTTTTAACCTAATCAACCGACTCACCCTTAATAATGATATAAACCAGCTTAACAGTTAATTCTTCAAGCACTGTTCTGGCATCATAACCGAAACTTTTTAAATGCTCGTCAGCTTTTAATAAAGCTTCAAAACTAAGTACAATTTTTTTGAAGTCAATTTTATTAATATTTGATAATGCTCTTTTTAAAACAAACGCCTTATTTTTATATGAAAAATCTTTTGAAACAACATCTATGCCATTTGAATTTTTTCTAGCCGCAAAAACACGATATAAATCCACATACATCGATGATGCGGTATGGAGTATTATCATTGGCTCGACTCTCATATAGAACAAATCGTCCAACACTTTAAGTGCAGAAGAAAGATTACAGCTGATAATTTCTTGAACATAATCGTATATCGATGATTCAATAGATTTGACAGAAACCTCCTTAATTATATCTTTATTAATCTTACCATTATTTACATAACTGCAGAGTTTATTTAATTCATTTTTTAGTAGTGATAAATCATCGCCCACTGTTTGAATTAAAAAATGGGCATCGCTTTCATTTAAAGAACAGTTTCTTTTAGAAGCTGCGTTTATAAGCATTCTTGCCAAAACATTATGATTTCTATGATCAAGGCAAACTGCCTTTCCCCCTACGCATTCAACTGATTCGATTAATTTTTTAGCCCTTGAACTTTTCTTATAATCGAATTCTATTGCATCGAAACGCATAATAAATACGCAGCCACTCTCAACGGTGGAAATGAGCTGAGACAGCATATCAAAATCTGATTTAGAACAGTGTTCAAAATCATAGTCAGTCAAAACAACACACTTACTATCAGCCATCAAAGCAAACTGATTAACAGAATTGTATACATCTTGCAGAAGACAGTTTCCTTCAAATTTATGAAGGTTAAAAAGCGGATCACCGGTGTATGCTTTAGAAGATATTTGATCACAATAATGTTTCTTAAGATAAGTATCATTACCAAAAAGGAGATAAACATTGGATAAGTAACCTGAAGCAAGGTCTTTGCCTAGTGCTTCTTCAAATACTATCGACACTTTAATTCTTTCTCCTTTCCTTTATTAATTTTGATTTTATCAAAAAATTATGTTTTTTGCAAGTATACATTATAATCAGCAATACCATGCTTATAACGACCGCAAGAAATGCGTAATGTTTTGAAACATTAACGGCAGCAAATTTCAGCTCACCGAAATAGTTAATACATCCATTTATAAAAGAAACAATTATATCAACAAATAAGAATAAAACTTTTGAAATATAGGTTAATAACGGTATACCGTTGAAAAGTATAGCAACGCAATTCATTGTCAGTGCATATGTCACTGGGTATGTAATAAATATATTGGTAGCTGGAGCTACAATTGATGTAAATCCAAAAGTTAAGATAGTTATTGGCAATGTAGTGACAGTAGCACTCAAAGTATTTATAAACATACTAATAATTGTATTAATAATCTTATTCTTAATATTTAATTTATCGCATATCATCTCGTTATAAAAAGGGGCGATAGCAATTATTCCGAATGTTGCCAGAACCGATAACTGTAAAGACACGCTGTATGTTGCAAAAGGAGAGAAAAGCGATATGATGACTACCGATGTTGATAGACAGCTAAGGGAGTCATTGTCTCTATTAAGCACAGGTGCTAGGGCTGCCAAAATAAACATTATACCAGCCCGTATAACCGACATTGTAAACCCGCAAACCGCGACTAATACAATCACAGAAATTAAAGAAGAAAACAGCTTTAGGTATTTGTTATATATTAATTTTTCAATTAATGAAAAAATGCCTCCTAAAATAATGGATAGATGTAATCCCGAAACGACCATTACATGGCTTACTCCCGATGACTTTACATTCGAAGCAAATTCATCTCCAAAAAAATCTTTATTACCGATAGTAATACCACACATTGTCGCAGCACTGTCTTTTGTCATAGAATTAGTTATCGTTTTTGTTATGTAGTCTCTAAAAGTTTGTAAATTACTCCAGAATTTATCTTTTCCTAATTTTTTACAATATTCTTCCATATTAAGTTGAGCATAAATTCCATCAGCATAACGACTATCTTTGTATACTGAATTTTTTAAACTCATCATTCTAACTCTTGCAGTAAACTTTTCTCCGGCAGAGATCTTTCTGTCGCCATAATACGAAAGCAGTAGTTTTTCATTATCAGCGAACTTGTTGCTGCCAATAATTTTCACGACAACAAAGTTCATTCTATTATTGCTTTGCGTGTTTTCAATTGCCAATAGGTCAAAATACGCCGGTGTATTAGAATAACGATCCATATTATCGATTTTTTCTTTTGTAGTTATAACACTATTTAAAAACAAAAGAATACAAAAAGCAATTACAGCAATTTGATAAACTGATTTGTAAAATAAGACAGCATATGCAATAAAAATGAGACCGATGGCAATTATCAAACCGGTCTCATCAATTTTTAAAGAAAATATTGAGATGAAAATAACGGCAATTGCAGTAAAAAGCATTGGTCTTTTCATATTAATATCCATATAGCTATAAATCCTAAAACAAATCTTCAATCAGAATTTTTAATCCGATTATCACTAATATAATACCGCCTGCCAACTCAGCTT
Source organism: Clostridia bacterium (assembly GCA_017939855.1). GTDB lineage: Bacteria > Bacillota > Clostridia > Oscillospirales > Acutalibacteraceae > UBA737. The sequence goes on from JAGAZW010000223.1 coordinate 2,844, forward strand.
TATTTTTATATCTGCTTCCAAACTTGTGTCCGATAAAAACTCCTATAGCGGTAATCAAAAATGTAGTAATACCAATTATTGCAACAGAAGGTAGAATTTTTATACTATTATCTAAAGAAAATGTGACGCCAACAGCCAACGCATC
>JAGAZW010000224.1 GCA_017939855.1 Clostridia bacterium
ACCAGACGAAACTGTTGCTACTCTTGCTATATCAGCACTGCCGGAAACCTTTTGTGAGTTATCAACAATTGCTTTAATTGCAACGTCAACAGCACTTTTAATTCCTTTTTTAAGAATCATTGGATTAGCGCCGGCCGCAACATTCTTCATACCTTCATTAATGAGTGCCTGAGCCAAAACTGTAGCGGTAGTAGTGCCGTCGCCTGCGGCATCATTTGTCTTAACAGATACTTCCTTGACAAGCTGTGCGCCCATGTTTTCAAAAGCATCTTCAAGCTCTATTTCTTTGGCAATAGTAACACCGTCATTTGTAATAAGCGGAGAACCAAATTTTCTTTCCAAAACAACATTTCGTCCCTTTGGACCCAGGGTTACCTTAACTGCATTCGCAAGTTTATCAACGCCTACCTGCAATGACTTGCGAGCCTCTTCGCCGAAAATTATATTTTTAGCCATCTAAAACAACTCCTTATATTTATTCAACTATTGCAAGAATGTCACCTATATGCAAAACGGTGTATTCCTGATCATCAAGCTTGATCTCAGTGCCTGAATATTTCGCTGCAATGACCCTATCGCCGACTTTTACATCCATTTTAACTTCTTTGCCGTCAACGATTCCGCCCGGTCCTACTGCTACAACCTCCATAAACTGAGGCTTTTCCTTTGCTGAAGAAGTTAAAACAATTCCGCTTTTTGTAGTTTCTTCAGCCTTTGCTGCCTTAACAACAACATTATCACCTAACGGTTTAATATTCATACAAAATTCCTCCTGTATTTTTATTTTACAAATAATAATTATAACCACCAAAAATTAAAAGTCAAGCCAAGTCAAAAATTAACCGATAAAATTTAAACATTTGTTAATACTTCGTGATTAACCGTTTTTGGAACCATAAATTTTATTGCGGATTTTACTAATTCAAAACTCATTTTATGAGTATTTATTATTTCGCCGTCAAGATTAACGGGAATGGGTATTTCACTTTCAAATTCCATACTATTGCAATTTTTAAGGTGACAGAAAGGTAGGTTTTTATGATTGCCTTTTTCATAAACCTTTAAAAATTTCAAAATCTTAAATCGAGATATAACATCAACCATAGTAAAATCCAGTTTTCCGTCAAAAGGACAAGCATCCGGGGCACTCTTGTAGCCTCCACCGTAAATAGGGCCGTTGGCTATTACGGCAAAAAGGCAACGCACCTCTTTTTGAGAATCTTTATCTACCGATAATTTTATTTTTACACCCAATTTTTTAAAGAACACCCTTACTATGGCAAGTTTATAAGCAATCGAACCCGATATAAGGGGTAGGCGTTTAAATAAAATCATGTCGAGAGCCACCATAGCATCCATTCCCACAGAGCAACCATTAAGACAATATCTATCTCCGGCTTTTATTAAATCCACCGGTATCGCTTCCCCAGCAAGCTGCGACTCTAAATCAAAAAATGCCGATTTATTATCGAAAAATTTAAGGAAATCGTTGGCAGAGCCGCAAGGAATAACTCCAAGACGAACATTATCGTATCCAACAATACCATTTAACACCTCATAGCAGGTACCTTCACCGCCACAGGCAAACATTGTTATTTCATCACCCGTTGCTGCTTCCTCACGTGCTTTCTTCTCGGCGTCACCCTTAAATTTGGTTACATAAATATTATATTCATTTTGGTTTTTACGAAAGTATTCCTTTATATTCTCTATTATCCTGTTCTGCTGTTTTCCCTTTCCGGCCTTAGGATTTATAAAAAATAAATACCTCATTTTTGTTCCCCTATTTCAAGTATTAATCATTTTTAAAATACATAAACAATTGACACTTTATCATACCGTTGTAAAGTTTACGGCGTTTATCGGCAGTCCTGTCAAAAAATTTTTCAAATTCATCGTGTGGACTGATAATTGAATATTTTTTCCCTCTTTCTTTAAGAAAGTTTTTTCCCATAACTGTATACAGTTTTTCTGCCTCCTTAATATCCAACAGCCTCTCACCATATGGCGGATTTGTTATAACAAGGGACCTATCTTCATCAATACTAAAATCTTTAATGTTGGCAACTGCCGCCTTTACATATTTTTCAACACCTGCTTTTTTAGCGTTTTGAAGGGTAAGATCTACAGCAGCAGGATCAATATCAAATCCTTGCGCACGAAACTCCACATTATGAAGTATTAAATCCTGTGCTCTCATTCGCTCAGTCTGCCAACATTCCTTTGGAATCGAAGAAAATCTTTCAGCCGCAAAAAACCGTCTAAGACCCGGAGCAGTTTTTGTGGCCATCAAAGCCGCCTCAATAAGAATAGTACCGCTACCGCAAAAAGGATCGTAAAGTTTTGTATCGGGATATATTCTCGAAAGATCACACATAGCTGCTGCGAGAGTTTCTTTCAAAGGCGCATCGTTTGAATTTCGACGGTATCCCCTTTTATGAAGTCCTTCACCCGAAGTATCTATCATCATAGTTACATTATCCTTGTGTATAGAAAAGCGCACCTTATATTCGGGTCCTGTTTCACCGAACCATTTAATACCGTATTTTGAACCCAACCTATCCACAATAGCCTTTTTTACTATCGACTGACAGTCCGGTATGCTGAAAAGCTTTGAGTCTATACTCCAACCGTTTACCGGGAAAGCATCCTCTTTACCGATAAATTCTTCCCAAGGAAGTGATTTCACACCATCAAAAAGCTCTGTAAAGGTCGATGCGTAAAACTGTCCCATATTTATATAAATCCTCTCTGCAAAACGAGAATTAATATTTGCACGGGCTAGCATATTGAAGTCTCCCGAAATCAGAACTCTGCCGTTTTCAGTCTTTACATCGTCAAATCCCATTCTTTTAAATTCTTGTGCGGCCACAGACTCGGTACCAAAAAGGCAGGGTGCCACCATATTTATTTTTGTATTCATCATATCACCAATGTTTTATGTCTTGTTGCATGGCAACCGATATTAACCGCTACCGGAAGTCCTGCAATATGTGTCGCAGCTACCTCGATATTAACACAAAGTGCTGTGGTATCGCCGCCAAAGCCTTGAGGTCCTATGTCAAGAGCATTAACTCTGTTCAATAACTCATGTTCCATTTCACTATAATAAGGATCGGTATTCCTTATATCACAATTTCTGCAGAGTGCCTTTTTAGCAAGATATGCGCACTGCTCAAAATCTCCACCGATTCCTACACCTATAACCATTGGCGGACAAGGGTTGTTTGCTGCCTTTTTGACAATATCCAAAACTGCTTCGATTACACCCTGTCTGCCGTCAAAAGGTGTAAGCATTTTAATGCCACTCATATTTTCACTGCCAAAGCCCTTTGGACAAACGGTTATTTTTACGTTTTCGCCCTCTACAATCTCGGTATGGATGACAGCAGGGGTATTATCTTGAGTATTTACTCGGTTAAGAGGGTCTGCAACAATAGATTTTCTAAGCAGCCCCTTTTCATATCCGTTTTTTACACCCATATTCACGGCTTCATATAAAGATCCGCCGCAAAAATGTGCATCCTGACCTATTTCAAGGAAAACTACAGCCATACCTGTATCCTGACATATGGGAATATCGAGCTGCTTTGCAGCATCTAAATTTTTTACCAATTCCGATAAAACATTTTTGGCAAGTTGATTTTTTTCAGTATTATGAGCATCACACAATTTGCATTCCAACTCGGTCGGAAGCGCCTTATTGGCATCTATACATAGTTTTTCAACTGCATCTCGAAGCCTTGAAACTTCTATTTCTCTCAAAATTACTCACCTTATCAATTATAATATCAAAAAACAAAGGCAGACTTCACCGTTAAGACCGACAGTGAAGTTCCGCCATAAAAAATTCATCTTGCATTTGCGCCCCTCTTGCAGCGACGTGTTTCAGGATTTTTTCTCTTTAAATCAGAAAACTTTTCATCACTTGAAAGTTTAAACTGATTCATCATTTCTTCAAAGCTTACTGGTTCCTGCTTTTTGGGAGTCCAGGTGTAAGAATTATCCGGTTTAGGTGCTTGATATGTTTTACGTTCACGTCGTGGGCGTTCTTCTGTTTTTTCGGGAGAAATAGCACGTTTTATACTTAATGATATCTTTCCGTCCTCACCGATAGAAAGCACCTTCATTTTAACAACATCGTTTTCTTTTACGTGCTCATGAATGTCGTTAACGTATGTATGAGCAATTTCAGATATATGAACCATTCCGGATTTACCCTCGCCTATATCGGCAAAAACACCGAAATTGGTAATACCCGTTATTTTCCCATCCACTATATCTCCAACTTTGAACTGCATAAAACTAAAAATTCCTCCTAAAAAATGCTAAATAATTAATCACCGGAAATATCGGTGTATATTTCTTCATTGGAGTATACATACCCCAGTCTATCTCTCGCAGCCTGCTCGATAATCTGTTCTCTTGAACCGTTTTCAAGCAAATCACGCTTATCATCGACTTCGGTCTTTAAAAGATTGTATCTGTCTGTCAGGGCTTGAAGTTCTTTTCGGCTTTCATTATATGTTCTATATAAGCCGGTAAGGCTAAAGACCATATATACCGAAACACACAGAACCAGAACACGCAAAATCACACTGTGTTTCTTCTTACGATTTGCTTTATGCTTCATATGTTTCTTTTTGCCCTTCTTTCATTTTGTTATCACGTGTCCTAGTATACAACATCTTCCAACCGTTTTTCAAGAGTTTTTTTGACCCTTTCAGGCATTTTTTAATACTTTTTTTGCATATTTTGCCGATATAGCACATAGCTGAATAAAATTTATCAAGAGTTCTTCTTAAAAAATCTCCTATCAGAGCAAGTATTTTATACCAGATATTAAAAAACATACGAAATATTACAGATATAAATTTAGAAATTGTAAGTTTAAAAATTAAAAATCCAACACCTATACTTACAAGTGCATATCCTCTTAATTCTCCGTTTGTTCTTGCCAGTAGAAAAACGAATACAACAAATGAAGTTATGACCCAAAAAAACACATCTGCCATAAAAACAATACATTTTCCGCATCGCTTAACGGTAAGAGCTGCTCTAATAAAATCATACAATATACACAGTGCAATGCCTAAAACTATCCCCCATAAAAATGTGACAATCTGGTCATTTGAATTTATTTCCCACATACGCTACCTGAAAATTCTTGATATCAGCCCCCCCGATTTTTTTACTTCTGACATATATACAACTGCATGTATATGACCTTCGGCAGATAGGTCGGATGTCTCGGTATTAAAGCTGATAATCCTTAAATTTTCTCCCTTTATAGTAATATCACCCATAACTGTTTTAAGCAACACCGTTTCCTCATCAAATGATTCCACATCGTTAACGCCGGAAATATTAAGTTTTTTTCTGCTGTCTATTATAATACTGTGATTCTGAAAAGCTATTTCATCCAAAATAAAACACCCCTTAAAAGAATATTTAAAGGGTGAAAAAATTATTCTCAATTTATTATTTTATAAAGGTCTGCCGATTCTTCCTTTTTAACCGTTTCCCTAACTGAGGTTACCTGTATTTTAACATTTCTTAAACCGAAGGATATTTCGATTTCATCCCCCACCTTAACATCAAGGGAAGCTCTGGCCACCTTGCCGTTTACAGTAACCCTTCCCGCATCACAAGCCTCATTGGCAACCGTTCTTCTTTTAATTAGACGGGAAACCTTTAAATATTTATCAAGTCGCATATTATCACCTTGCAGTTAAAAAAATTCACGCCGCCTTAACGGCAGCGTGACATTCCCATCGGGATAAGTAATCTCAATTACTTAGCAACGGCATCTTTAAATGCCTTACCTGCCTTGAATACAGGGCTCTTGGAAGCAGCGATCTTAATGGTCTGCTTAGTCTGAGGATTAATACCGGTTCTTGCAGCACGCTCACGTACTTCAAAAGTACCAAAACCTACGAGCTGAACTTTGTCGCCTGCTTTAAGACAATCAACAACGGAATCAACTACTGCTGCTACTGCTTTTTCAGCATCCTTTTTAGAGAGACCTGCTTTTTCGGCAACTGCTGCTACTAATTCTGTTTTGTTCATATTTCAGAACCTCCTATATTTTTTAGCAACCTAACCTCTAGATTGCAGATATGATTTGAAAAATCAAATCGTACCATTTATTTTTAACACATTTTGAACAAAAAATCAATAGTTTTTATCATATTTTTTATATTTTTATTCAAAATAACGAATTTTTTAGATATTTTGGCGCCATTTCACCTTATAATTTTAAACTTTTTGCACAATTTAACTATTTTTCCGCCTTTGGGCAAGGTAATAAAATCTTCCTCCTCAAAAGTGTTAAGGAATACCAAGGATATAAGATATACTACCGCAGCGACCATTATAGACAAAACAGTCATAATAGAACCACCGTTTAAAATCTTATAACAAAGCATTGCAATTACACCGCAACTAAATGCAGCGATAAAAGGTTTAATAAGTGTTTTGAAAACATTGGGCACGACCGCAGTATATTTAATAAGTGATAATAAGTTTGCGATAAAAATAAAGAAATATGATACAAAAGTACCTATTGCCGCACCTTTAATATTTATTGTAGGGATGCCTACAAAAATAAAATTTACAATAACCTTAATTGCCGCACCAATTGCAACATTTCTCAAAGATATTTTTTCTTTACCTATAGCCTGAAGCATACTTATCATCGGTATGGCAAGACCGGCGAATATTGCAGCTAAACCATAAATACAAAGCATAACTCCGCCTATTTCTACCGAAGCTGCGGTATTGTACATCAACTTCATTATTGCAGGACCTAAAAAAACGAAACCCATACCGACGGGCATTGAAATAATTGCAGTAAGTTTCATTCCCGATTCTATATTACGTTTTAATAGAGAATTATCCTTTTTTGTGTAGGCAGTAGCTAAAACAGGTAGAGCACTCACGCCTAATACTGATGTAATTGTAGGAATCAAGTTATAAAGCGTAAATGCCTTCTCACGCACACCATAAAGATATGTGGGTAACTGTTCGGCAGTGATGTTACTTGTTATGCAATTATCATACAAGTTTTTAATGCTCTCAAAATGCCCATTCATCATTTCAGTTAGTTGCCATTTAACAAGAAAAACATCAACAAATGACGATACGGTATTTGCCAACGATGCCAAAACCACAGGAATTGCTATCGCTAAAATAGTTTTAGCAATAGCCTTATCATCTTGTGCTTTTGGAGCATTTAAAAGTTCGTTGTCTGTAATACCGTCACCCTTAAATTTATATCTTAAAATCAAGAAGGTCGCTGATGCTGCACCGCCAACAACAATACCCAGCATTGCTGCTGCCGCTGAAAGAGCAATATTTTGAGTATAATGCATAACCAAATATGCAAACAAAAGCCCTAAAATCAATTTTCCAAGTGCCTCAATAATATCCGAAATTGCAGTCGGATACATATTACGAAGTCCTTCATAATACCCACGATATACAGACATTATACAGCAGAAAAATAACGCCGGCGCTATTGCAATAATACTATAGATTGTAGCTCCCGATTTATCCGTAAGCAAAACAAACGGATAGGATAACGCCAACATAAGAATAAATCCGGTTATTCCGGTTATTGTAAAAAGTTTTTTTGTAACCTTTAGAGCGCTTTTTACATCATTATACTTTCCCTGTTGAACACTGTTAGCGACAAAACGAGAAATTGCTATCGGTAATCCCGCCATAGCAAGTGAATAGATAGGTGTAAATAAAGCATAGGCTGAAGAAAAATAACCGAATCCTAATTCATCTTCCCAAAGCCTTGATAATGGTATTTTAAATACTGCACCTATTATTTTAACTAGGAAAGTCGAACATAAAAGTATGATTGCTCCATATTCAAAGCTTTGTTGTTTTCTTTTCTTTTCAGGCATTATAACAGCCCTCCGTAATATTCGGTTACCGCCGAAAGTATTTTGATTAAGCAATCCGATAAAAGTTCGTTGCAAGTATTCATTTCCTTATAGCTCGAAGCGGCATCGTCACCGGCATCATCAGATATTCGTCGCAGTGATAAAAACGCAATACCTGCCATATCACAAACAGATGCTATGGCGCCCGTTTCCATATCGCAAGATGTCGCATCAAAGGTTTCTTTTAAAAATTTACGGTCGGCATCGTTACAGATAAAGCGGTCGCCACAAACGGCTGTTCCGAATGAAACGTTTTGAAAAATATCTGTTACGACATCTAAAAGCTCTTTATCCGCATTATAGATATACTTTTGTCCTGGTTTTTCGCAGGGCTTATATCCTATAGCAGTAAGATCAAAATCATGCTCTAAAAAACGATGCGGAATACAAAGCTGACCTTTTTTTACTCTGCTTATTCCACCAGACAGGCCATAATTCAAAATGCAATTGCAGCCCATATCCACAAGGCGTACAGCAGCCGCTGCTGCATTCACTTTTCCTATGCCGCAATGCACCGCATAAACCTTTGCACCGTCAAACATAAATTCAATAGCTTTTTTATTAAAAAACTCGATATCTTCAGCATTGTATTTTGCCACTGCCTGTTCAAAAGGTTGAAATTCGTCCTTATCGGCTACAACTACACCTATTTTTAACATATCATCCATAATACTACTTCCCTTAGAATTTAAAATTTGTTACCACAGTTTTTACAAAAGGAAGAATCGGTTGCTACAAAACTTCCACAAGCGGTACAATATCTTTTATTTTTTACAAAATTTATCTTGTCTTGAAGTTCCTTAATTTCTTCGCTTTTTTTATCAATAGAATTCATTAAACCTTTTATCTGTTCATTTTCGACATCAGTTCCTTTTAAGGAGCTATAATAAATTCTGCCTAGTTGCTCAAAATAATCTTTGCGGACATTTTTAGCGGCATAAATATTATATTTCAGTTTTTCTACACTAATTGTCTCTTCGGTTTTTTTAACCGCAACATTTATAAATTCTTTCGTTTTATTAAATGCATCATTCATAAAATTATCTGCCATAACAGCACCTCCGAATTTAGTCTATGGTATACTTTTCATAAAAGTCAAGTATGGCCTTTTTACGCTCTAATTGTTCATCAAAACGGTTTATGTATTCATAAGGATACTTAAAATTAAAAATGCGTTCAATATATTCCCCATTCGGTTCTTTCAGTTTTGTCACAGCCGATGCACCACAAGCAAGAATTGTATGGGTTTCGTCCATAATATAAACATTATAAAGTCCTTCGTATCCACGTTTGGCATAGCCCACATTTTCAAGATTTCCAACTGTTTTGCTCTGTCGATACATATAATACGGCATAATCCTACAGTCTTCAAAACGCATCCGTGCATAGTCAACCATTTTCGATGCCTGTTTACCCATATCAATTTCGGGGAACTCGCCGTTTTTAGTAAGGAACGACGCCCTTTTCATTGAAAGAGAGTGAACCGTAACACTTTCGGGTGAAAGTGCTATTACACCTTCAACTGTACCTACAAAACTCTCAAAGGTATCTCCCGGAAGACCTGCAATAAGATCCATATTGATATTATTAAATCCTATTTCTCTTGCAAGAAAATAAGAATCTTCGGCTTGTTTTGCTGTATGCTTTCTACCAATCAACTGCAATACGTCGTTGTTAAGTGTCTGGGGATTTATACTTATTCTGGTAGCAGCTGCCGCTTTTATTACCTGAAGTTTTTCCTTTGTTATGGTATCGGGTCTTCCTGCCTCGACTGTAAATTCTTTTATATTACTCATATCAAAACATTCATGAAGCTTTGAAAAAACCTTTTTAAGTTGTTCGGAAGAAAGGGTTGTAGGTGTGCCGCCACCCATATAAACCGTCTCCAACCTTAAATTGAGCCTTTTTGCGATTAGAGCTGTCTTCTCCATTTCCAAACAAAGATAATCCACATACTCTGGTATCATATCAAATGCTTTATCCACCGAATGTGAAACAAACGAACAGTATGAGCATCTTGACGGACAAAATGGTATGGAAATATAAAGGCTGAAAGATTCGGGGTAAGACAAAGAAACTATCTTCTCCTCGCTTATATACGTCTTTTCGCAAAGTGATATCTTATTATCGCTTACCTTAAAGTTATCGGCAAAATGTTTTTTCGCATTTTTAAGTCCCAATTCGGCTACTTCTTTAGAAAAAAGACGTGCAGGACGAATGCCTGTGAGTATTCCCCATTCGGGACAATAATTTGTTATATCCGCAAAACAATAATAAAGATTTTTTGCAAGTATTATTTCACAGTCTCTTTTAAAATTTTTGTCACTCTCTTCAAAATATTCATTATGATATGATGATTTACCGTTTAAAAAAAGGCTTGACTTAAGAAAAGCTCCATTTTCTTTTCTTTCCATAACACAAATAGCTTTTCTTTCTTCTTTATTTTCATCATCAGTATTTTCTATCTTTTCAAAAGGAAGGTAAAGCCTTATTAACTTTTCTATTTCATAATGAAAATCATGACCTACATTACAAAGTTTCATACATTTCTCACATATGGGTTATAATTTTTTTCGTATCCTATTTGTGTAGCTTCACCGTGACCCGGGAAAACGACGGTATCATCAGGCAATTCCTCATAAAGCATTTTTATCGATTTTGAAATCTCTTTAAAAGAGCCATCCGGGAAATCGGTTCTGCCGATGCTTAGTTTAAAGAGTGTGTCTCCACTGAAAAGTGCGTTTTCTAAAAGATAACACATACCTCCGACTGTATGACCGGGTGTTTCAAAACATTTTACTTTTAGATTTCCCACACTTAAAATCTCACCGTTTTTAATGGCAATATCAGCTTTAAAGGGTGAAACAAAAATGCCAAAATAATCTGAAAGAGTTTTACTGCTACTAATAGTAGCTTCAAATTCATTTTCGCCTATAGCAATCTTGGTTTCGGTTCTTTCTCTTAATTTTTCAGCGCCGCCTATATGGTCAAAATGACAATGGGTCAAAAGGATAAGCCTTTGCTTTTCTTTATTTTCTTCTAAAAAATCGTATATGCTTTGAGAAAATTCACCGGGATCTATAACTATTGCGGCGTTATCAGATAAAACCGTATAACAGTTAGCACCCAGCGACGCCGATGGAATTACTTTTATCTTCATCTATGTCTTCTCCCTGTTGGTCCATATATCAGTGTCAAGACAAATTGTAACAGGGCCGTCGTTTATGAGACTTACCTGCATATCCGCACCGAAAATACCCTTGTCGACCTTTTTTACGCCTAATTTGAGTAATTCTTCGCAAAATTCATCATAAAATTGTGATGCTTTTTCGACAGGCATAGCTTTTATAAACGATGGACGATTGCCTTTTTTTGTATCGGCAGCCAATGTAAATTGGGAAATACAAAGTATTTCACCGCCTACATCAAGAATCGATTTGTTCATTTTATCGTTTTCGTCACAGAATATGCGTAACATAGCGACCTTTTTAGCAAGAAGTGATATATCCTCAACCTCGTCGCCCTCGACGGCACAAAAAAGTATCATATAACCTTCATTACAGCTACCTACTTTTTGCCCGTCAATTTTAACATCTGCGCATTTTACTCTTTGAACTACTGCCTTCATTGACCTGTCCTTTCTACGCTGAAGACTCCGGTTAATTTTTCAAGTCTAGAAATGATACTCATCATATGCTCAACATTTTCAACACTTATTGTAATAGTTATAACACAGTTCCCGCCTTTTATCTGATGGGCGTTAACCGAGTGAACTGCTATCCGCATATTATAAACGGTATTCATAACATCACCTAAAATTCCGTCTCTGTCAAGGGCGGAAATCATAAGGCTTGTGGCAAAACTATTGGTCTTATTTGCATTCCAATACGCCGGTATCCAACGTTCAGGCTCAGAGGCGGTGCTTATATCTTTCGGGACATTATTGCAATCCCGTTTATGAACAGAAACACCGTGACCTCGTGTAATAAATCCGATAATTTCATCACCCGGAAGCGGTGCACAGCAGCGTGAAAGCTTAACAAGACAGTTATCTATCCCTTCTATTATCACACCTTCCGAAGAATGTGATTTTCTCGGTTTGATTTCTCTAATTTCGGTTGATTTTGAAGCATTTGCAATTTTAGAATAGTCATCACGGATTCTGGGAATTATCTTTGAAAGCAGTATTCCTCCATAACCTATTGCAGCATAAAATTCGTCTGAATTTTCAAAGTGCATACGGTGGGCAATATCATCAACCAATTCTGTATATTCCTCGTCTGTAAGAGAAATGGCATTGCGCTTGAGTTCACGATCAAAATTTGTTCTTCCCTCAAGAATATTTTCAGCTTTTCTTTCCTTTTTAAACCAAGAACGAATTTTAGACTTTGCTTGATTTGTAACGGCAATATTTACCCAATCACGACTAGGACCGTGCCCTGCTTGATTTGTAGTTAAAATCTCAATTACTTCTCCTGTTTTTATCTCGTGATTTATAGGTACTATTTTACCGTCAACCTTAGCTCCTACCATCCTTATGCCGACCGCCGAATGAATTGCAAAGGCAAAGTCAACAACTGTAGACCCCACCGGAAGATTTATTACATCACCTTTCGGGGTAACAGCAAAGACGTCTTCTTGCGAAAGATCAACCTTAATACTGCGAACAAGCTCGGAAGCGTCCCCTGATTCTTCCTGACTCTCGAGTATCTGACGAATCCATTCCAGTGTTTGCTCCATTTTTTGATCAGAACCGGTTATACCTTCCTTATACTTCCAGTGCGCAGCAATTCCGAGTTCTGCTGTATGATGCATATCAAAGGTACGAATTTGAATTTCAAAGGGCAGCCCTTCCCTACTGATAACAGTAGTATGAAGGGATTGATACATATTGGGTTTGGGTGTTGAAATATAGTCCTTAAATCTATTGGGAATCGGACGGAACATATCGTGCATTATGCCGAGTATATTGTAACAGTCAGCAACGTGGTCTGTTATAATTCGGATAGCATATACGTCATAGATTTCATCAAAATTTTTGCCCTGAATATACATCTTTCTGTATATTCCGTGTATAGACTTAACCCTACCCTGAAATGACAGATTAACACCCGGCATTTCTTCTCTTAGACGTTGTTCTATACGGTTTTTTATTTCCTCAAGTATCTGCTCTCGATTTTGCTTTCTGACCTTTAACAATTCCTCAATTTCGTCATAGGCAATACTGTCAAGATGCTTTATAGCAAGGTCTTCCAGTTCTTCTTTTATGGGTCTGATACCGAGCCTATGTGCAATAGGAGAATAAACCTCTAGAGTTTCCAAAGACTTATCCCTTTGTTTTTGTTCGGGAATCGCATCAAGAGTACGCATATTATGAAGTCGGTCGGCAAGTTTTATAATAATTACTCTTATATCCTTGCCCATGGCAATCAGCATTTTCCTGAGACTTTCTGCCTGCTGCTGCTCTTTTGAGGTGAACGAGAGACGTCCTATTTTGGTAACACCGTCTACAAGCAGTGCTACCTCCTCGCCGAATTCCTTTTTTATATCTTCTATAGTAACTTCAGTATCTTCAACAATATCGTGAAGCAAAGCCGCCGCAATGGCACAACTATCCATACCAAGACCTATAATTATCTTGGCAACATTAAAAGGATGAATATAATACTCTTCGTTTGTCCATCTCTTTTGACCGGCATGGTGAACTAGACAAAACTCATATGCCTTAGTTATAAGTTTTAAATCATACACTCCGCCTTGAGACTTAAGTAGACCCAGTATTTCTTCATAATCTTTTTTCTGGGATTCCTTCACTGCATTTCACCCTTTCGGAAAGTTGTTTATATGTAGCAGAATTTAATAAATCTGTTTTCGTTGAGCTTAGCGCCCCGTAAACACCGTTTTCTTTATATATCAGTCCCAACTCAACAAGTGTTTTAAGGGCTGTTTGTGTTTTAGCAAAACCGCAGGTCTTTAGAAACCGTTGTAGTATTCTCTCCTCGACACTCGGCATTTTGCAGATAGCCTTATATATTTCGCCGACCTCCTGCCTTGAAGGGAAAAGAACATCAGGCGCATATTTATTACCGGAAATATAGTTGTCAAACTCAAAGATATCAGAAAACAGTTTTTCCTCATCAATACCGTTTAGTCTGATAGCTTTTATCTGCACACTTAACGTATATTCGTCACGAAAATAATTTACATCTTAGGTTACAGCTAAATCAACTATATCGCCTACATTAAAAGCAAATTTGTCTTCGGTCATACCAAAATAGAGTGCCTGAAACGCACACCCTGATTTTGTAAACAAAAGCTTTAAATGTTTACCGGAGCCTATCGTTGCAATTTTATCGAGCCTCACCTCAAAAATGCCAAATACCGGCACCGCATTTCCTACACCGAAAGGCTCAAATATTTTTATAGCATATACCATATCCACAGACATACCCTGAGGATTTATACGAAAATCAATGTTAAGTTTAGGAAAACTGGGTTGCAGGGTGTTAGCATATTCGTTTATTGCGCTTCTAAAACAGCTTATTTTTTCCCTGTCAAGGCTCACTCCCGCCGCTTGAGAATGTCCACCGTATTTGTTAAGATGTTGACTGCAATAACTGATTGCGTCAAACAAATTGAAGGAATCATAACTTCGCCCCGAACCGTGACCTGAGTCATCGTCAACAGATATAACGATGGTGGGTTTCCCGTATTTTTCACATATCCTTGATGCTACTATACCTACAATTCCACTGTGCCAACCTTCACCCTCAACAACTATTACCCGATTATACTGATGCTCATTGCGCTCAATAATTTCTATAGCCTCAAGAGTTACTTCCTTTTCAATCTTCTGCCTTTGTGCATTGTCTCGATCCAACATATTAGCAATAGCTATAGCCTCTCGCATATCATCGCAAAGCAAAAGCTTAAGCGCCCTTGCAGCATCGCCCATTCTACCTGCTGCATTAATTCTGGGTACAACACCAAAAGAAATTTTTGAAGAGCTTAGAGAATCTCTGTCAATACCGGCAACATTTACAAGAGACGATATGCCCACATTCGGATGTTTTTTCAGCAAATGAATACCTGCACTAACTATAGAACGATTCTCATCGATAAGCGGACAAATATCACCTATGGTTGCTACAGCCAAGAGATCGGCAAATGAATACAATAATTCTTCAGGTTCCTTGTCATCGATAACACAGACTAGTTTAAATGCTACCACTGCGCCGCAAACCTCTTTAAAAGAGGATGGACAATCGATTCGATGGGGATCTACCACAGCCACGGCATCAGGCATAACTTCGGGTGGAATATGGTGGTCACAAATAACAGTTTCAATACCGATTTTTTTTGCATACTTAATTTCTTCAAAACACGAAATACCGTTATCAACCGTTATTATTAAATCTACACCCTGACTTTTCATTAGGTCAATGGCGGTAACATTTATTCCGTAGCCTTCTGAAATTCTATCCGGAATATAGGTTATTACATCAGCACCTCGAGAAACCAGATACTTATACATAACAGCGGTGGAAACCACTCCGTCACAATCATAGTCACCAAATATTGCTATTTTTTTGTTTTGTTTTATGAAGGTGTTTATACATTCTGCCGCTTTTTCTATATCAATTAGTTCTCTCGGATCACAAAGCAACGGCTCCGATGAAATAAACTGCTCAAGCTCAGATGGAGTTGATAAACCTCTTGAACAAGCAAGAAGAGCAGAAAATGGGTCTATATCGCATTCCTCGGATAGATACTTTGCGGTCTCCTTATCGGCTTTTCCTAC
>JAGAZW010000225.1 GCA_017939855.1 Clostridia bacterium
GGATGGAATTCATTGGTCAAACCGTTCCAAACAGGTACACCGGCATATTTTGCAAGTTCTTCAACTATTTCCTGGCCGAAACCTCTGTATTCAATACCATCAAACATTCTGCCCAATACCCGAGCTGTATCTGCTATGCTCTCCTTCTTACCAATTTGAGAGCCCGACGGGTCAAGATAAACCGGATGTATACCCAAATCTGCTGCAGCCACTTCAAAAGCGCAGCGAGTTCTGGTGCTTGTCTTTTCAAAAACGAGTGCGATATTCTTGCCTTCACACAGTCTATGAGCGACACCATTTTTCTTCTGTTTTTTTAGCTCAGACGCATAATCAATAAGATAATTTATTTCCTCAGAGGAAAAATCAAGGAGTTTTAAAAAACTTTTACCTTTTAAATTCATAAGTCATATCTCCTATTCTGCACAAACTTCTTTAATTATATCTATTGCTTTTTCGAGTGTTTTATTATCGATATTAAGGGCCGGAAGTAATCTGACCTTATTTTTTGCTGTCAGACAAAGCACACCTTTTTCAATACATTTTTTCACAATATCCCCTGCCGGTTTTTCGGTTTCAATACCAATCATCAGTCCCATACCGCTTACCGATTTGACGCCCTCAGCACCCAAAAAAGAATTAAAAATATACTCACTTTTTGATTTAACATCATCCAAAAATGCTCTGTCAAGTCTTGAGATAATACTGATTGCACCTGCGCAGCAAACAGGATTTCCGCCGAATGTAGAACCGTGATCACCGAATCCTAATACATTTTCCACCTTTTCGGACAGCAATGTTGCCCCAAGCGGCAAACCTCCGCCAATTCCTTTTGCGGTGGTTACTATATCCGGCTTTATACCATAGTTCATATAAGCATAAAGCTCACCAGTTCTGCCGTTTCCGGTTTGAACCTCATCTATAATAAGAATAATATCCTTTTCTTTCGCATAGTCAGCTACAGATTTTACAAAATCTTCATTAAGTGAAATAACCCCACCTTCACCCTGAACACATTCCATCATAATAGCAGCAGTTTTATTAGCTTCTGCAACTTTAATAAGCGCATCAAAATCATTAGCATGTGTATGAACAAAACCGGGTGTTAAGGGATTAAAAAGCTCATGATAGTGTTCTTGCCCTGTAGCAGAAAGTGTTGTAATTGTTCTACCATGAAAACTATTTTTTAAGGTAATTATTGTATGATAATCTTTCCCTTTTTTATCTGAGGCATACTTCCTTGCTACCTTTATTGCACATTCGTTTGCTTCTGCCCCGGAATTTGAAAAGAAAACTTTATTCATTCCGGTTTTTTCGCAAAGCATTTTGGCAAGAATGGCGCAAGGCTCGGTATAATAAAGATTAGAAGTGTGCTGTAGGTTTGATAACTGCTCAGTTACGGCTTTTATCCAAACGTGATCTGACACACCAAAAGAATTAACCGCAATACCCGAACCCATATCAATGTATTCTTTACCTAAAGAATCCTTAACAATAGAACCCTTTCCCGAAACGATTTCTACCGGAAAACGGTTATATGTATTTGCAACAAACGATTTATCGGTTTGTTTTATATCAATCATTATCTGTATCTCCCATAACCATAGTTCCGGCACCTTCGTCTGTAAGTATTTCCATAAGAATTGAGTGAGGAACTCTGCCGTCCATAATTACAACATTCTTAACACCTTTTTGCAGAGCCTCAATGCAGCAATCAACCTTTGGGATCATACCGCCTGAAATAATGCCTTCTTTTTTTAATTCTTCTGCTTCGTTAATAGTGATATGAGGAATAAGTGTAGATGAATCGTCTTTGTCACGAAGGACACCAGCAATATCCGTCATCATTATAAGACGTTTTGCCTTTAATCCACCTGCAACAAATGCTGCAGCGGTATCACCGTTAATATTATAGGTATTACCGTTTTCATCACAACCGAGTGTTGAAATAACAGGTATATAACCCTTTTCTAGTAGGTCAATAACAGGCTTTATGTTTACATTGGTAATTTCGCCGACAAAGCCTAATTTTTTATTCTTGACTTTAGCTTCAATGAGTCTACCGTCCATACCCGAAATGCCCATTGCCTTACCGCCCTTCATTTCGAGGAGGTTCACAAGGGTTTTATTTACCTTACCTGCAAGTACCATTTGAACGATATCAACGGTTTCCTTGTCTGTAACACGAAGGCCGTCCACAAATTCAGCTTTTTTTCCGAGTTTGGACATTGTTTCGCTGATTTCAGGACCGCCACCATGAACCAAAACAACCTTGACACCTATAAGCCAAAGAAGGACGATATCCTCCATAACCTGCCTTTTAAGGTCATCGTTTATCATAGCGTTTCCGCCGTATTTAACAACAACAATTTCCCCATTGTAACGCTTAATGTATGGCAGGGCTTGTGTTAAAACCTCTGCACGTTCTGCATTAGAAAAGTTTTCCATAACACTTCTCCTTTAAGTACGATAGTCACCGTTTATCTTTACATAATCATAGGTCAAATCACAACCCCAGGCTTTTGAAGAAAAATCCCCCGAGTTGAGATTTACCAAGATTTCTATTTCATTTTCTAATAATATTTCTTTTGCCACATCTTCACTGAAATCAATACCTGCACCGCTTTTGCAAACCAAAATCTCACCCTTTGCGGAACGGAAAGAAACATCAATTTTTTCTACATCTACTTTTGCGCCGCTATAACCGATAGCACAAAGCACTCTGCCCCAGTTGGCGTCTGCGCCAAACATAGCAGCTTTCAAAAGACTTGAGCAGATAACACTTTTGGCAACGGTTTTGGCAGTATTTAAACTATCAGCACCGCTAACTATACACTCTAACAGCTTAGTCGCACCTTCACCATCTGCCGCAATCATTTTACAAAGATGAACAGTAACTGTATTAAGGGCTTTAGCAAACTCATAATAATCTTCATTTTCTTCAGTTATTTGCGTATTCCCTGCCATACCGTTTGCAAGAACTGTCACCATATCATTGGTTGACGTATCACCATCAATACTGATCATATTAAAGGTGTTTGCAATATCACCGGAAAGAGCCTTTTGGAGCATGGGAGTAGATATTGCGACATCAGTTGTTATAAAAACCAGCATTGTTGCCATATTAGGATGAATCATACCGCTTCCTTTTGCCATACCGCCGATAGTACACTTTTTACCGTCTATATAGAAACTTACCGCAACTTCCTTTTTAGAAGTATCGGTAGTCATTATGGCCTCAGCCGCCGCTTCATTACCATCCTTTGAAAGATTGGAAACTAGTTCGGGTATGCCATCCGCAATAGGAGTAATATCCAGAGGCTGACCGATAACACCGGTAGATGCAAC
>JAGAZW010000226.1 GCA_017939855.1 Clostridia bacterium
AGAGAACGTTGGTAGACGTTTGGAAGATGTTACTTGAATGTGTTGTTGAAATATGTTATAATTAGTGAAAACGGACAACACAGCGATATTAATGCATACATTGATGCTCTTTTATCTGCTAGGATGGCGCTCAGAACAGCTAAGGATAATAATTTTATCTATGAGGACTTGTCGGAAAAGAGAAAGGTTGGCATTTTTACTATGAAAAAAACATTTTCCATTATTCTCACTTTTACTATGTTTTTTTGCCTCTGTGCCTGCGGTAAAAATTCGGCAGATATCGGTTCGAATGAAACTTCTCTCACCGAAATCACTGCTTCTATTACATCCAGCAACAGTAGTTCGGAAAACAGTTCTAGTGAAACTTCGTCAGCCAAAACTTCTTCTGTTACCGTTAGCAATAAAACCTCAAGCACCGCGTCTGTAAGCAGTTCAACCGTTTCAGAAACGGATTATTCAAACAGCACCGAAACTATAACTATTTTGCTTCAGGATAACGTCGTTCATTATAAAGGCAAGATTATTACACCGTATGCCATTTTAAACGGCGACTATTCTGTTCATCAATATTACGAAAATGGCTGGGAATGCAGACGCAATATTTCGGTTTATGACAGCAAGCTTTTCTTTCACGACAACATTTCCGAAAAAGGTCAAGAACGAAATGCCATTTTCACCTGCGATGAAAACGGAAAAAATGTCAAAGAAGTTGTAAAAAATACACATGCCGGAGTTTACACCATTTATCAGGGTAGAATTTATTATCCTTGGGGAAACAATGAAAATGGCAAATGGGAAAGATATATTTACTCGTCTAATATTGACGGCACCGATGAAAAAAAAGAAGTATATCTGGAAAACATCAGCGATATTTATGTCGCAGTGGTTAAGGACAGCGTTATTTATTTCTGGGCTTATGAAAATAACGAGTTGGGCATCGCTAAATTTGACCCGAAGTCTAAAAAGTTTGAAATGGTAAAGCGTTATTCTGACTCTTCTGTACGCCATAGAAGCGAGCTGACGCTTGTGGGTAACGATATATATTATCATTTTGATGGGGCTGTGTACAAGGTGAATTTTACAGGTGAAGACACGGTGCTTCCCATTGCCACTAATGAATCTGATACTTATCTGTTCAACAAGACTGTTGCATTTTGCGACCAGGGTGTGCTGGTTATGAACCCTCTTGACAAAACGGCTAACGACCCCATTGACTTTTTCGATTTTAATGATTTATCCACAAAAAAAGAAGCACCAAAGAGTCTTTACGTAACAGAGAAGTTAAACCGAATCGGTCATTTTTATTCCTTTACTACCTGTCAAGAAAAGGATAAGGTTATTTTGTTTGCTTATGATAACCCGTAATCTAAATCAACCACCTGTAAGGGTGAACACTGTTCCACCGTTAAGGTCACCCAAAAACCAAAGGACGAAGAATCCGAAAATTCTTCGTCCTTTTTTTCGTTATACAAAAAATCGTCCAAACCTGCATTATTACTCAGTTTGGACGATGGTGCGGGTAGCAGGACTTGAACCTGTACCGAGTTGCCCCGACTAGAACCTGAATCTAGCGCGTCTGCCGATTCCGCCATACCCGCATATTTAGTTGTGAAGCAAAATATTCACTACAAATGAATATTATACATATTTTTTTAATAATGTCAATCATTTTATTAATTAATTGACTTTGTTTTTTTGGTGTATTATTATTAGAATATAGGTGATTTTTGAGGTGTTTTTAATGGTTTATTCTAATATACATACACATACGTCCTTTTGTGATGGTGCTGCAGCACCGGAGGAGTATATAAAAGCCGCTCTTTCACTTGATTTTACGGCTTTAGGCTTTTCGGGTCATTCCTATACGTATTTTGACAGTGAGTATAGTCTGCCGCCCGATTATTCGGCATATCAGGCGGAGATATTACGTCTTAAAGAGAAGTATAAGGACAAAATACACATTGCATTGGGTCTTGAACGTGATATTCATTCGCCCGTTGATGATTATAAATATGAATACGTAATAGGCTCAACCCATTACGTGTTTAAAGATGGTGAATATATTTCTGTTGACCGTTCGCCCGATTATTTTGCAGAGGTTGTAAATAATATTTACGGCGGCAATGCTATGCAGTTTGTTAAGGACTATTATGCCACCGAATCAGAGGTAATAAAAAAGACGGGCGGCAACATTGTCGGCCACTTTGACCTTATAAGAAAATTCAACCACGGCAACAAATTTTTTGATGAAACCGCCAAGGAATATATAAACGCAGCGCTTGAGTCTTTGGATGCCGTTTGCGAGGATGCCGATATTTTTGAAATTAATTCAGGTGCCGCTGCACGCGGCGCAAACCCCATTCCGTACCCAAGCCTTTTTTTGCTTGAGCGTTTAAAAGAAAAAGGCAAAAAAATAATAATTTCAAGTGATGCGCACAAACCGCAAAATCTCACAGCGGGTTTTGAGCTTGCTTTGCAGATGGCAAAACAGGCGGGATTTACCTCGGTTGTTGAGCTTTGCGAGGGCGGTTTTA
>JAGAZW010000227.1 GCA_017939855.1 Clostridia bacterium
CGTTTGTCATTCGTGTCCAAAAAAGAACTGGCCAAAAACCGAGGATTTTACGTATTATAAAAAATTTAACCCGTGATTTTTTCACTAAGCGACATTAACTGTTTATAATTTGACGCTTTTCCTATAATTGCCATTTTACCATCTTCTATTTCAGCAGATACAATAGCCGAAAACACATTTTCGCCATCTGCAAAAAGCGAGATTTCTTGTCCAATATTTTCTTTTGTTACCGCAGCCAATTCGGCAGCACCGTCAGCGGTGAATTCTAATATCAAATGATAACCGCTATCCTCTGAATATTTTTCATAAACCCAAGCAACGTCTTTTTCATCAAGCAAAACATTACTGTCTTCGTCCCTAAAATCAAGTTCCTTTTCATTAGAAACATTTAACTGTCTGTACTGTATAGAGCCATCAGGCATAAGAGCGCCATCATGTATAGCTACTCCTTCAGACATACAACTACAACAAAATAAAAGAATCAATAAACAAAGAAATAAAACAAAATATTTTTTCATATTATCACCGCCTTAATGTATTATAGCATAAAAGCGGCTAAGCCGCAATAATTATTCATTATTCATCAGCGAAGCGACTTCATTTTTCATTATTCATTTGAAAATCCGTTCTCTTTTAATGAATAATGAATGATGAAAAATGAATAGTGAATAATACAAACAAAAATCCGCCCTCTTTCGAGAACGGATTTTCGTTTGGTGCCGCTGACCGGACTTGAACCGGTACGCTGTCGCCAGCGAGGGATTTTAAGTCCCTTGTGTCTGCCTATTCCACCACAGCGGCATCTTGATTATAATAATATATATCTTGATTTATGTCAAGTGAAAATTAATTAAAATTTTAATAAAAATGAAAGGTTTTTTATTATGAAAAGTTTAAAATCTCTTATTTGCACACTTATTGTCTTTGCGCTGTTTCTTACAGGCTGCGGCGGCAAAAGCAACTCAAAAACCGTGCTTTACAATTATCCCGACCTCGATAAATACATAACGCTGGGAAAATACAAGGGCATAAGCGTTGATGCCGAGTCAGACGATTTTAAGGCTTACATTAACGAGGTAATTGAAACCGATTTATCAGCCGCAGAGCTTTTTGAATCACGTGAGCTGACCGCTGACGATAAGGTTGAAAACGGTGACACCGTTGTTATTGACTTTGTAGGCAAAATGGACGGCAAGGAATTTGAGGGCGGCTCTTCAAAGGGCTACGAGCTTACCATTGGCTCGGGCTCAATGATTGACGGCTTTGAAAGCGGTATTATCGGCGCAACACTCAATAAAAAAATTACCGTCAATTTAAACTTCCCCGACCCCTACCCCAACAACACAGAGCTTAGCGGCAAGCCCGTTTCCTTTGACATAACCGTAACAAGCGGCACAAGAATTAGCTATCCCGAAATCACAGATAAGATTGCAAAGGATTTAGGCTTTAACTCAAAAGCAGACTATGACAAGGACGTCAAAAACCGTGCAGCACAGAACTACTTCTGCGATTTTGTGGTTAACGCAAGTAAGGTTAAAAGTTACCCCGAGCATGAACTTGAGTACTACCTTGAGGAAACCACAAACTACTACGAGCAGATGTGTGAATCCTACGGTATGACCTTTGACGATTTCCTCAAAAACCAGAATATGACCCTTGCTCAATATGAGGAGAGTGTAAAGGAAAG
>JAGAZW010000228.1 GCA_017939855.1 Clostridia bacterium
ACCGTTTTCTTCAAACACATCAAGCATCGGAACTAAAGCCGGCAATTCCAAGGCTTTAATCTTCTTATTAAGCTCCATAAATGCCATAAGTCCCTCATTAAAAGCAAACTTATGGTTAATATCCATAGAAACCGACAGGTTTGCATTACGCTGCGCTATACCAGAAGGAAAATACTCTTTAATATTTACTGCTATATTGTCGATATTATCCCAACCAAGATAGGTTATACCCTCACTTGTTACAGCTAACACCTTTCCAACCATATAGCGTTCGGCAAGCCAAAATCTCACAGATAACTTATCAGAATCATTTTTGTCTGAATAATTGTAGCCACATATATGACAAATTTGTTCGCCGCCGTTATCGCTCATACATCCGGGGCAAAGTCTATCGGTATTTAACATAATGACCTCCAAATTAATTAGTTTAAATTATGTTTTTCACCTTAGTGACTGTAACAGTATACCATACTTTTGCCGATTTGGCAAGTGCATCAAAAAGCACAAGGAATCACTCCCTTGTGTTTTATATTTATTCATCCTCTTTATTATTCTTGAATAATTGTTTTTGAGGTTTGTCCTGAGTTATGGGAAGTAGTTTTTTAAATACACAGGTATGCCGCTGGGTAATCACCCTGTCTTCATGCAGCGAACCGAAATACCAATGAGAAAAACGACAAGAACGACCAATCTCTTCAAAATACCCATTAATTTTATTAACCCTATCAACATCGCCTCTTCTCAACAACATTGCGCTCTTTACAAGAGAGGGCGGTTCGTGCGTAATAATATAATCAACTCTGCAATCGGCATCGTCGAGGGTTCTCGCTCCCTCTGCCATCTCAGCAGGAGTAGGCTCTTCTGCTCTCCACCAATTACCCTTTTCCAATCGCATATCCTTATCTATGCTTTCTCCGCCTCCAAAAGTAAAAAAGCGTTTGCCTTCAATTTCAAAAATTTGACCACGCATTAAATGAAGAAGATTTCCTTTTATGCGGTGGACAAGTCCACCTTTCCAAACAGTAGTACGGCAACGGTTGATTTTATCAAGATTATCATGCGTACCTTCAACGAATGCCGTAACAAATTTACGTGTTGCAAAGAAATTTATAACCTGGCTTTCGTTTTTTGAAGAATCGAATATATAACCAAAGTCACCGCAAACCAAGAGAACATCGCCTTTTTTAAGCTTTCTGAATTCCTTGTCATAAAGCCGTTCAAGGTCCCCGTGCATATCTCCCGTCACATATACCACATCTTCACCCCCAAAGAAATTAATGAGTATCCTTAAAAATTGTATTTTAATACTTTATTTTTGTCAAGACTTATAGTATAATTACTTATATTATAACACATCACAAAGGAGATTTCTATGTTCAAAAGAATAATTTCCTTATTTTCTGCAATTGTCCTGATTTTTTGTATAGTTTCAATACCTGCCAATGCCTACGATCCTACAGGCTTTGATATTGATGCAAAGGTGGCACTTCTGGCTTCTCTGGATACCGATGAAGTGCTTTATTCTAAGGATGCGGATAAAAAAGTATATCCTGCGTCAATTACCAAGATTATGACAGCAACACTAATTTTGGAAAGCGAAAAATACTCTCCCGATAAAAAAATCGCAATGACCGAAGAAGTACTGAAGCTTATAAGCGGTACAGGAAGTGTTGTTTCAAATTTCAAAGCCGGAGAAGAATTTACTCATCTTGACTTAGTTTATACCGTCCTTATGACCTCGTTTGGCGACTGCACATATCTCGCAGCTATTGAATTTGGAGGCAGCATAGAAGGCTTTGTCGATATGATGAACGATAAGGCCAGGCAATTAGGTCTTAAGGGTACTCATTATCAAAATCCTGTAGGACTGCATGATGAAAACAACTATACTACTGCAACCGACACCCTTATTCTCACAAAATACGCACTAAAAAACAAGACCTTTCGAGAAGTATGCGAAACTACCCGTTATACGATCTCCACAAACTTCACCCAAAAACGTACCCTTACTACAACAAACTACCTCCAAGATCCTAATACGAACTATTACTATTCTTATGCAAAAGGCGTAAAAACCGGATTTACAGACGAAGCAGGAAGATGCTTGGTTTCTACAGCATCCTATGACGGTTATAACTATATTTGCATCCTTTTCGGCTGTACCGCCGGCGGCGATAGGCGATATGAATTTGTTGACAGTAAAAATCTTTACAGATGGGCATTCAATAATTTCGAATTTAAAACGGTCGCAAATACTTCGAGTCCTGTTTATGAAGTTGCCGTTACCCTTTCCTCACAAACAGATTTTGTACCGCTTTATGTGGAAAAAAGCTTTGTATCTGTGCTTCCTAAAGAAGCAGATGATTCTACCATTGAAATAAAGCCCAAACCCTTTAAACAATCGGTACAAGCCCCTATTAAAAAAGGTGACATACTTGGAACTGCCGATATTATCTACGCCGAACAGGTCATAGGAACTGTAAATTTAGTAGCGGGCGAGGATGTTGAAAAAAGTCCCTGGCTTGCCGTAGGCAACGGTATAAAAAATTTCTTTAACTCTGTTTATATGAAAATTCTTTTTGTGCTTTTAGGAATTGCGATACTGATATTTATTATTTCAGTTATACGCTTAAATTCCGGCAGACGCAAAAAAAGAAAGGTTAAATATATCCCTTATAATGAAAGTGAGGAAAAGAACAATGATGTTTATTAAAAAATTATTTGTACTTGTTGTCGCAGTAACTCTTTGTCTGACATTCATATCTTGCTCAAAAGATGAGTATTACGAAGAAGAGTTATTAAGCGGCAAATATACGGCTGTTATAACGGTTAAGGATATGGGAGATATAACCCTATTACTTGATGCAGATACAGCGCCCGTTACCGTTACAAACTTTAAGAAACTTGCCGACGAAGGCTTTTATGATGGGCTCACTTTTCATCGTGTAATAAGCGGGTTTATGATTCAAGGCGGTGACCCTAAGGGTGACGGTACAGGTGGCAGCTCACAAAAAATCATTGGTGAATTTTCCTCTAACGGACATAAAAATAACATTTCCCATTTAAGAGGTGTTATTTCTATGGCACGTTCCGATGACTACGATAGCGCATCCTCTCAGTTTTTCATTGTTCATAAGGATTCTACTCACCTAGATGGCAAATATGCAGCATTCGGTTATGTTACAGAGGGTATGGATATAGTAGATAAAATTGCAACCGAAACTCCTGTTACCGACTCGAACGGCACAGTAAAACCTGGTAGCAAACCGATTATTGAAACTATTACCGTTAAAAAATTCAAAGACACAGATAAAACTGAAAAAGAAGAGACTCCATATGTCTGTGAATATACACCCACCGAAAGTGACGTGCTGCACCACGCAGTTATAACTGTCAAGGATTTGGGTGAAATCAAAGTAACCCTTAATGAAACCGTAGCTCCTATAACCGTTAATAATTTTATAACCCTTGCAAATAGTGGCTTTTACGACGGACTTACCTTCCATCGTATTATGAACGGATTTATGATTCAAGGTGGAGACCCCAACGGTGACGGAACAGGTGGCAGCGACACTGAAATTAAGGGCGAGTTTTCTGCAAATGGTGTTCAAAACGATATCCCGCATGTAAAAGGCGTTATCTCTATGGCACGAAACTCTTACAGTATGGACAGTGCTTCATCTCAATTCTTCATTATGCACAAAACCGCAACCCATTTAGACGGTCAGTACGCCGCATTCGGATTCGTTACAGAAGGTATTGAAATAGTTGATACAATCGCAACCAACACCCCCGTTACCGACTCAAACGGCACAGTCCTGGCAGAAAATCAACCTATTATAGAATCCATTAAAATTATAGATTAAATTTAAATCAAAAGATTTAAGAGGTATAGCAAAAGTTTTGCTATACCTCTTTTAATATTCTTCACCGTATTTTTTGAGAAGCTTCATTTTTGCCACATTTAGTATATCCTCTTCCACATCAGGATATATACAACATTCACACCTGCCCGATATATCTAAACTGATTTCATCGAGTATGTATTTATCTCGCTTTTGATATATACAAAACATATTCTGACATTCCATAAATATCCTCCTAAAATAAAAAGTGCGCCCCGAAGGAACGCACCGAAAAAGTGTTTCCCACAAGGTAAGCTGCTACACGAACCTATTATTCCTACACGGGGAAATACAAGGAAAACACCTTTTACCAAGATATTTTCCCCCATATAGGAAACCGATTCAGTTCGTGTAGCAAAATTATTTTATCACAAGAATAATAAAAAATCAATATTGTTTTGTGTAGTCAAGAGATTTGTCTGCGCTATTAATTCGCATCAAAAAAATCACCCTACAAAGCGACTGCTTTGCAGGGTGATAATAATTTTCTTTTAGTACACACATCATCCCGGACTGATAATCTCCGGTCAAACTAATGAAAACGAAAATGTGAGTACTAAATATAAGAAGTTTAGATTAACTCGATAATTGCCATCTCAGCAGCGTCTCCACGACGTGGACCGGTTTTGGTAATACGGCAGTAACCACCGTTTACTTCCATATACTTAGGAGCAATTTCGTCGTAAAGCTTCTTTACGATGTCCTCTTTAGTAATGAAAGCCAAAGCCTGACGTTTGCTGTGAAGGGTGTTTGTCTTAGCGAGTGTAATATACTTCTCAGCCATCGACCTTACTTCCTTTGCTCTGGGTGCGGTAGTCTCTATTTTACCGTTTTCAAAAAGGTAGGTTACCATCGCTCTGAGCATAGCAGTTCTATGGTCGCTGGTTCTTCCGAGTTTACGGGTACCTGGCATTTATATTCACTCCTTTATTCTTCTTCTTTTCTGAGGCCAAAGCCGAAAGAATCGAGCTTTGCAATAACCTCTTCGAGAGATTTACGGCCTA
Organism: Clostridia bacterium; assembly: GCA_017939855.1. GTDB lineage: Bacteria > Bacillota > Clostridia > Oscillospirales > Acutalibacteraceae > UBA737. The sequence goes on from JAGAZW010000228.1 coordinate 4,910, forward strand.
AGTTTCTAACCTTCATCATATCCTCTTCGGTTTTATTGATGAGGTCTTCGACCGTATTGATACCGGCACGTTTCAAGCAGTTAAAGCTACGAACGGAAAGGTCAAGCTCATCAATGGTAAGATCGAGAACCTTCTCTTTGTCGTTATCCTGCTTGTCTGCCATAATGCTTTCGGTATCGTTTGCACCTTCAGTAAGGTCAAGGAAAAGTTCAAAATGTTCCATAAGAATCTTTGCGGACAAAGAAACTGCTTCGTTTGCCTTTATAGAACCGTCGGTCCAAACTTCAAGTGTAAGCTTACCCTTGTCTACAACATTACCAACACGGGTATTGTCAACAGTGGGCTTAACTTTAAGAACAGGTGTGTAAATAGAATCGATCGGAATAACACCGATTACATTCTGCGCAGGCTTATTCTGCTCAGCAGAAACATAGCCTCTACCCTTATTAAGTGTCATCTCCATATTGAGTTTGGCACCTTCGTCTAAGGTTGCGATATACATATCCTGATTGAGAATTTCTACTTCTGAATCTGCCTTAATAGAGGCTGCCGTTACAACGCAAGGACCTTCTGCCTCAATATAAATCTTCTTCTCTGTATCCGAGTGAAGTTTAGCAATAAGTCCTTTAAGATTAAGAATAATTTCTGCAACATCTTCCTTAACACCCTCAACGGTGGAGAATTGATGTTGAACACCGTCTATCTTAACCGAAGTAATAGCAACACCGGGAAGAGTAGAGAGGAGAACCCTTCTTAAACTGTTACCCAAAGTAGTTGCATAGCCTCTTTCAAGCGGCTCCATAACGAACTTTCCATAAGTTCCGTCGCCCGACAATTCAAGTGTATCAATTCTGGGCTTTTCAATTTCTATCATTTAAAAGCTCCATTTCTCCGCACATAGATTTATAGCATCTCCGTTTGTGCGGTAACGGAGAGCTAAAAACTTAATTTTACTTAGAATAGAACTCAACGATGAGATGCTCTTCAACAGGAGCCTCAAT
>JAGAZW010000026.1 GCA_017939855.1 Clostridia bacterium
ACCACAATTATTTATCAGATAAGTTCTTTTTCAGCAGCAAGCTTATTTATTGCAATGCTTACAGGCTTTTCAATGAGAATTTCCCCTCTTTCTTCAGCATCAGAAGACAATTCTCTTGCGCATTTTGCAATATCTGTTACTAAACGATAACGGTTGTCATAATTTTCAATTAATTTACCAATAGCGGGATTTAACATAGTGTATTTCCTTTCAAAAATTATTTATTTAATATTTCACTTATAATATCGGTGCAACGTGAAGTTTTAAGTCTCTCGCTCTTTATTATTGAAACAAAATCCTGTACTGCTGACCCTAGGTCATCGTTAACAACAATATAATCATATTCAGTAGCTCTCGCAATTTCATCGTATGCTACAGTAATTCTTCTTTCAATTATATCAGAAGAATCAGTGCCTCTGTTGGTTAATCTATCCCTCAAAGCACTGAAGGAAGGCGGCATAATAAAAATGCTAATAGCTTGAGGCATGTTCTTCTTTATTTGAGCCGCACCATTTACGTCAATTTCAATAATCATATCTTTGCCTTCGTTAAGACATTTTTCAACCGGTTCCTTTGGTGTTCCATAATAATTACCAACAAATACATTATGCTCTAAAAGCTGATTTAAAGTAATCATCTGCTCAAATTTTTCTTTCGAAATAAAGTTATACTTTTCACCCTGAATTTCACCAGGCCGCATTGGTCGAGTAACGGAGGATATTGAAAAAGATATTTCAGGACAATATTGAAATACCTCAGATAATACTGTGTCTTTTCCTGCGCCTGATGGTCCTGATACGATATATAGTCTGCCCTTACTCAACCTCATTCACCTCATCTTCCAAGGAAGCTTCATCATTGGTGATTCGATTGGCAAGAGTTTCAGATTGTAGGTAAGTGAGAATTATATGTCCACTATCTGTAATAACAACTGCCCTAGTTCGGCGTCCGTGCGTTGCATCTATAAGTACACCACGCTCTTTTGCGTCCTGTATTATTCTTTTTATGGGAGCTGACTCCGGACTGACGATTGCAACCAAACGATTAGCAGAAACCAAATTCCCGAAACCAATATTAACAAGTTTCATTTATTTCACCCAATTATTCTATATTCTGAATCTGTTCACGAATTTTTTCAATTTCGGATTTAATATCAACCACAACTTTTGCGATTTCAATATCTTGAGCTTTAGAGCCAATGGTATTTGTTTCACGGTTCATTTCCTGTACTATAAAATCGAGCTTTCTGCCTATTGCGCCGCCAACATCAAGCAAGGAAAATAACTCACCAATATGACTCCTCAGTCTTACAGTTTCTTCTGCTACTGCAATCTTATCAGCAAAAATTGCAGTTTCTGTAAGAAGACGCTGTTCATCAATATGGACATCACCTATAAGTTCTCTTATCTTTTGTTCAATTTTTTCACGGTGTTCTTTAACGGTTTGAGGTGAACGTTCTTCAATAAAAGAAACCTTTCCGAGAATATAAGTGGCTCTTGACTTAATGTCATTCACTAATCTTTCGCCCTCAGCTGCACGCATATTAATGAAATTATTTAATGCAACGTTTGCAACAGCCATGACTCCCTTAGTCAATACCTGTTCGTCAATATCACGCCTCTTCATAACAAAAATATCGCTGTTACCTGCAAGAACAGATGCTCTTATGTCGTCTTTTAGGCGATATTTTTTTGCAAGTTTGTGCAGTGCATCAATATAGGCATCGGCATAGGACTCGTTTATAGAAAGTTCGATAGACTTCCCTGAAACATCTTCAATGAGAAGCGCTACTTCAACCTTGCCTCTTGAAATTTTTTGTTGACAAAGTGTTTTCAGTTTTTCATCCAAAAACATATAAGCTCTGGGGGTTCTGGAATAAAATTCAAAATATCTGTGATTTACCGACTTTATTTCAACCGTGATATCAAGATCGTCTATACTTTCTTTGGCTCTTCCGAAGCCGGTCATACTCGTAACCGTATTAAACATCTCCTTAACGGCAGATTGCCGATAACATTTCATATTATTTTATCAAAAAACGCTCTAAATGTCAACCCTATATATATAAAACATACCTACTGAATGTAGGTTTACAATAGATGTGTTACAGTAAGCAATAAAAAAAGAGTGACGAATGGAAAACCCTGTGTTACAGTTAAGTTGCTGAATCAAAACAGACAGGAGGATTAACCATTC
>JAGAZW010000229.1 GCA_017939855.1 Clostridia bacterium
ACAACCGGCTCAGGTAAATCTACACTTATAAATCTGTTAATGCGCTTTTACGACAGTTATTCAGGCGAAATTCTTGTGGACGGTCATAATATTAAAAACTTTGAGCTTTCTGCCTATCGTGACAAAATAGGTTTTGTTCAGCAAGAGCCTATGATGTTTAGCGATACTATATATAATAACATAGCATACAGCAATCCCGATGCTACTGCAGAAGAGGTTATCCATGCAGCAGACATTGCCAATGCCCATGGATTTATTGCCCGTCAGCCCGATGCTTATGATACGGTTTTAGGTGAGCGTGGTATAGGTGTTTCGGGCGGTGAAAAACAGAGAATATCTATAGCCCGTGCGGTACTTAAAGACCCCTCTATTATGATTTTTGACGAGGCTACTGCTTCAGTAGATTCTGAAACGGAACACCTTATCCAAGAAGCTATTGACCGCCTTATCTCAGGAAGAACTACTCTTATGATAGCACACAGGCTTTCTACACTGAAAAAGGCAAACCGAATTATAGTTGTAGATAACGGCAAAATTATAGAAAACGGTACTCCAGAAGAGCTAATGGCACTCAGGGGTAAATATTATAAATTGGTACAAATACAGTCTATGACCGCCGATGCCGAACGTATTCGTGAGGAGGAAAGATTATGAGTGTTATAAAGAAAGAGCGTATCTTTGTAGGAAAAAATGACAAAATTATAAGATATGAAAATAATCTTGTAACCCTGACTCTTGAAAGCGGCGAGAGTTTTGAAAAACTTGAGCCGAGAAGACTGTTTCCCATAAGTCGTGTTGACCAATATATTATACTTATAGATGAAGATGGTAAGGAAGCGGCAATTATAAGAAATTTTCAAAGTATGGATAATGAATCTGCTAAAATAGTACAAGAAAGTATAGATGATTATTATCTGGTTCCCAATATTTTGCGTATATATTCGATTGTAGACAAGAACGGTGCACTTGTGTGGGAAACCGAAACCAATCGCGGTTTTAAACGGTTTGAAATATGTGACCGCAACCATGATATCAAGGTTTATAAAGATGGTCGTTTAAGAATACGTGATGCGGATGACAATCGTTATATTATTGAGGATTATCAAAAATTAGATAAACACTCTAAAAATTTGTTGACTTTTGATTTATAAAAACTGTTGATCCAATATTAACATACTTATGAGTGGTAGCCCCATCATACAAAACGGTAAACTTATCGGTGCCGTAACCCACGTACTAATTGATGACCCAACAAAAGGCTACGGCGTTTTTGCAGAAAATATGCTCGAAACTGCGCAAAATGTCTCTAAACAAAAATTAAAAGAAGCGTCGTAATCCTTGCCTACCTCGTCAGAGGGCGCTAGATTACAATATTATTATAAAAACCAGATATTGTTTTTTGTTTTAATATGTGATAAAATATCAGCGTCAGATATAATACGAGGTGGGTTAGATGAAAATTTTATCTTTTGGAGAAATTTTGTGGGATATATATCCGGACAAAAAGTATATTGGTGGCGCACCGCTTAATTTTGCAGCTCATCTTGCAAAACACGGGGAAGACGTTTATATGCTATCATCCTTGGGAAAAGACCATTTAGGCAAAGAAGCATTAGCAAAACTTAAAAAATGGAACATTAATACTGACTATGTTAAAATATGTGATAAAAAGGATACCGGCAAGTGCTTGGTAACGCTTGACGAAAATGCTGTTCCGTCCTATGATTTAATACAGGATGCTGCATATGATTATATTGATTGTGATAACATTGATAAAGAATTTGATGTGTTGTATTTTGGCACTTTAGCTTTGCGCAACAAATATAATATGGATTCACTCAGCAAATTATTGAAAGATAAAAGTTTCAATGATATTTTTGTAGATATTAATATAAGAACTCCATTCTATAGTTGCGAGTCAGTCGTTTTTTGTCTAAAAAATGCCACTATATTGAAGATTAGCCTTGAGGAATTGCCGATTATTGCGGATTTATTGTCATTAGACAATACCATCGAGTATAATGAGTTTGTTCGCATACTCAAAGGGAAGTATTCAAACTTGAAAACAATCATTGTTACTTTAGGTGCAGATGGCGCATATTGCTATGAATGTAAACGTGATGATGAATATAGATGCGAGTCGGAAAAAATAAAAATTGCTTCAACCGTAGGCGCAGGTGATAGTTTTTCTGCCGCTTTCTTGTATCAATATTTTAAAAAAACAGATATCCAATTATGTTTGAAATATGCCGCAAAGATTGCTGGATATGTTGTTTCGCAATACGATGCGGTGCCGGATTACAATGTTAACGATTTTCTTTAAGTTTATTCGTCCGATTAAAACATTTCTGAAAGTAATCTAAAAAAGAAGTATCATAAAAACGACAGAGCAAGTTTAATTTAACTTGCTCTGTCGTTTATTATAGACAATTATTTTTATAGTTGCTTGGAGAATAGCCGGTAACTTTTTTAAATTGTTTGCTAAAATGGTATTCATCGTAAAATCCAAGGTTGTATGCCACCTCTTTTGAGGTTATATGCGGGAAATTCCTGAAATACTCCATAGCCTCGTTGATCTTGAAATTCAAAATGTGTTTGTGTATCGTGGTGCCAAATACTGCTTTAAAATGAGTTTCTGCGG
>JAGAZW010000230.1 GCA_017939855.1 Clostridia bacterium
GTGATTTTTCAAGTGCTGAAAAGGTATATGAATTTCTCGATAAATTCACAGATAAAAAACCCTTTATAAAAATAGGTATGGAACTTTTTTACGCAGCAGGTCCCCAAATTGTTAAGGAAATAAAAAGAAGGGGACATAAAATTTTCCTTGACTTAAAGCTTCATGATATTCCAAATACAGTTAAAAAAGCAATGTCTGTTCTTTCAAATTTAGACGTTGATATCTGCAATCTTCATGCATCCGGTACTGTGAAAATGATGGAAGCTGCTATCGAAGGTCTTACAAGAACTGATGGAACAAGACCTTTGCTTATAGCGGTTACTCAGCTTACCTCTACAGACCAGGAAAGTATGGAAGAAGACCTTCTTATTAAAGAACCTATTGATAGAGTTGTTATGCACTATGCCTCTAATGCTAAAAAGGCCGGTCTTGACGGTGTTGTTTGTTCACCACTGGAGGCAGGTAAGGTTCATGAGGTTTGCGGTAAGGAATTTTTGACCGTAACCCCGGGAGTTCGCTTTGCCGACGGTGACAAGGGTGATCAAAAGCGCGTTATGACACCGGCTCAGGCAAAAGAAATAGGCTCAGATTATATTGTTGTTGGAAGACCTATTACCGCAGCCGAAGATCCTGTTGCGGCATATAATCGTTGTGTGGAAGAATTTGTCGGTTAAACGGAGGTTTTGAAATGGAGAGTTATAAAAGAGAGTTTATACAGTTTTTAGAAAATGCAGGCGTTTTAAAATTTGGAGATTTTACAGCTAAAAGCGGCAGGAAAATTCCTTATTTTATAAATGCCGGTGATATAAAAACAGGTGAACAAATTTCAAAATTGGGTGAATTCTATGCTAAGGCATATATAGAAAAAGTAGGTAACAAAAAAACCGTTCTTTACGGACCTGCCTATAAAGGTATCCCTATTGCAGTATCGGTAGCTGTTGCCCTTGCAAAGCAGGGTCTTGATGTACCCTTCTTCTTTAACAGGAAAGAAGAGAAGGATCACGGCGAGGGCGGAGTATTTGTAGGCTACAAACCTACCAGCGGCGAAGAAATCGTAATAGTTGAAGACGTTATCACCGCAGGTACCGCTATCAGAGAGAGTATGGCTATTCTTACAAAGCTTGAAGGTACTAAAGTTGCCGCCACCTTTGTAATGGTAGACCGCAAAGAAAAAGGTCAGACCGAAAAGAGCGCTATGGCAGAGGTGGGCGAAGAATATGGTTTCCCCGTTTACTCGGTAGTTGACGTTTATGATATTATCGAATACCTCGAGGAAGACGATAAAAACAAAGAGAATGTTGAGCGCATAAAAAAATATCTAGAAGCAAACGGTGCAAAAGCATAAAATAAAAATTAAATTAGGAAAGGAGCTGGCTAAAGATGCGAAGTCTTATTGATATCGTTGATTTTTCGGTTGAAGAACTTGATGAATTGATGAAAACTGCTTGTGATATAAGTGAAAACCCCGAAAAGTATTCAAAAAAGTGCGTTGGCAAGAAACTTGCAACACTCTTTTTTGAGCCGTCAACCAGAACAAGACTCAGTTTTGAAGCGGCTATGTACGAGCTTGGCGGAAATGTTATTGGATTTTCGGATGCGGGTAATTCATCTGCTTCAAAAGGAGAAAGTGTAGCTGATACGGCAAAGGTAATTAGCTGTTATGCCGATATAATTGCTATGCGGCATCCAAAGGCGGGGGCACCTTATGTGGCGGCTGAAAATGCAACGATACCTGTCATCAATGCGGGTGATGGTGACCATTGCCATCCAACACAAACCCTTGCAGATCTACTAACAATCTATCGAGAAAAGGGAAGACTTTCAAATTTAACCGTTGGATTTTGTGGAGACTTGAAATACGGCAGAACGGTTCATTCTCTTATAGCGGCCCTTTCCAGATATGAAGGTGTAAGGATTGTACTTATATCGCCGGATGAACTTAAAATTCCGGAATTTGTTAAGCACGATATTCTTGATAAGAATCAGATGACATATATTGAAAAGAACTGTTTAGAGCAAGAGATACCTAATCTAGATATTCTCTATATGACACGTGTTCAACGAGAGCGTTTTGACGATCTTGATGAATATGAAAAGCTTAAGAACAGCTATATTCTTAATACACAAAAAATGTCACTTGCAAAACCGGATATGTGTGTTCTTCATCCGTTGCCTAGAGTTAATGAAATCAATGTATCAGTAGATAATGACCCAAGAGCCTGTTATTTTAAGCAGGTACAAAACGGCAAATATATGCGAATGGCACTGATTCTAAAGCTTTTAGAGGATGAAAAAAGGGAAATAAAGCATACGCACAAAAATGATGTAGTAATAAATGAAATTTATTGTACTAATCCTCGCTGCATAACATCTTGTGAACAAGAGCTTGAACATAAATACAAATTAGTTGATAAACAAAACGGTATATACAGCTGTGTTTATTGTGAAAAAACGGCTAAAATGAAGGAGGAAAATTAAATGGCAATTTTTATCAATGAACCGTCCCATACTTTTAACGAATATCTACTTATTCCGGGTTACTCGTCGAGTGAGTGTGTACCTGCGAATGTTAGTTTAAAAACACCCTTAGTAAAATTTAAAAGGGGTGAAGAACCTGCCATTACCATGAACATTCCACTGGTTTCGGCAATAATGCAATCTGTATCGGGCGACCGACTAGCCGTAGCTCTTGCTACCGAGGGCGGAGTGTCATTCATTTATGGGTCACAGTCAATAGAAGATGAAGCCGCAATGGTGAAACGTGCAAAAGACTATAAAGCAGGTTTTGTAAAAAGTGACTCTAATGTTACTCCTGATGCGACAATGGCAGAACTTATAGCATTAAAAGAAAAAAACGGACACTCTACTGTAGCTGTAACAGAAGATGGTACGGCAAACGGTAAACTTTTAGGTATAGTTACCGGCAGAGATTATAGGGTAAGTCGTATGTCGCCTGAAACGAAGGTCAGAGAATTTATGACTCCGTTTGAAAAATTAGTATGGGCAAAAGAGGGGACTACCCTTAAGGAAGCAAATGACATAATTTGGGATAATAAACTTAATTCCTTACCAATTATTGATGATAACGGAAATCTTTGCTATTTTGTTTTCCGTAAAGACTATGATACACATAAACAAAATCCTAACGAACTACTTGATAAAGATAAACGCTATGTAGTGGGTGCAGGTATAAATACCCGAGACTATGCCGAGCGTGTTCCTGCGCTTATTGAAGCAGGCGCAGATGTTTTATGTATAGATTCATCAGAAGGCTTCTCAGAGTGGCAGAAGCTTACTATTGAATGGATACGTGAGCATTATGGCGATTCAGTTAAAGTAGGTGCAGGTAATGTTGTTGATGCCGACGGTTTCCGTTTTCTTGCTGATTGTGGTGCCGACTTTGTTAAGGTTGGAATTGGAGGCGGCTCTATTTGCATAACAAGAGAAACAAAGGGTATCGGGCGCGGACAGGCAACCGCATTAATTGAGGTTTGCAAAGCAAGAGATGAATATTATAAAGAAACGGGAATATATGTTCCTGTATGTTCCGACGGCGGTATCGTTTATGACCATCATTTAACATTAGCTCTGGCTATGGGTTCTGACTTTGTTATGTTGGGAAGATATTTTGCTCGTTTTGATGAAAGTCCCACCAATAAGGTTAATATTGGCGGCACTTATTATAAGGAGTATTGGGGCGAGGGCTCAGCAAGAGCTCGTAACTGGCAGAGATACGATTTAGGCGGAGATAAGAAGCTATCTTTCGAAGAAGGAGTAGATTCCTATGTTCCTTATGCCGGTACGCTCAAGGATAATGTTGCGCTGACACTTAGTAAAGTTAAGTCAACAATGTGCAACTGCGGTGCATTGTCAATTCCCGAGCTGCAGCAAAAAGCTAAACTCACCTTAGTTAGTGCTACGAGTATTGTTGAGGGTGGTGCCCACGACGTTATTCAAAAGGAAAAAGGAGCACCGATTAAGTAATTAAATATGGTTGTGCCTTGACACAGATTTCCTTGTGTGATATAATGATCAGGTAAATTTAATGTGTTTTTTGCGACCGACGGATTTAATTGCGGAGCACCGCAGAGGAGCAAAAAACACCGTGTTTTGCCGACCGTCTGGGTACATTTAACCTTTTAAAAGATTAAGTGTACCCATATATATTTTTGGGGGAAAATGGCTATGAAAAAAGTTGGAATCATTATGGGCAGTGACAGTGATCTGCCTATTATCAAAAAAGCTACCGATATGTTAAATTCATTTGATGTTCCTTATGAAGTACATATTTATTCTGCTCACAGAACACCCGTAGAAGCACGTAATTTTGCTTTAAACGCAAGAGCTGACGGCTTTGGCGTTTTAATTGCAGCAGCAGGAATGGCAGCCCATCTTGCAGGTGCTATTGCGGCAAATACTACCCTTCCGGTAATAGGAATACCTTGTAAATCGACTTGTCTTGACGGAATGGATGCTTTGCTGTCAACTGTACAAATGCCAACAGGTATACCTGTTGCAACGGTTGCTATAAACGGAGGTGCTAATGCAGCACTTCTTGCAATGCAGATTTTAGCAGTAACTGATGAGGAACTTGTCAAAAAGCTTGACGATAAACGTAAATCTGATGCCGAGCTAGTACTCGCAAAGGATAAAAAAGTAATGGAAAGTTTATAATTTAACTTAAATATTAAAAGGAGTAAATCATTATGGAAAAGAAACTTGTTTACACTGGAAAAACAAAAGACGTATTCGCTTTGGATAACGGCAACTATTTGCTAAAGTTTAAAGATGATTGCACCGGTAAAGACGGTGTATTTGACCCGGGCGAAAATTCTGTAGGTCTTACAATTGACGGCGTTGGTGATGTAAACTTACGTATGTCTATTTACTTCTTTGAAAAGGTAAATGCTGCAGGCATTAAGACTCATTATGTAAGTGCAAATATGGATGATACTACAATGGAGGTGCTTCCTGCAAAGGTTTTTGGCAAGGGTCTAGAGGTTATCTGTCGCTATAAGGCTGTAGGTAGCTTCCTTCGTCGTTACAGTGATTATATTGAAGAGGGCGCAGACCTTCCGGCATACGTTGAAACCACCTTTAAAAACGACGAAAAGGGCGATCCGCTTGTAACTAAAGATGGCCTTGTTGATTTGGGCGTTATGACAGCAAAACAATATGATGATGTTAAAGATATGACCCAAAAAATCACTAAAATTGTTGCTGATGATCTTAAGGAAAAGGGTCTTGAGCTTTATGACATTAAGTTCGAATTCGGTTATGATCCAGATGGTAATGTTATGCTTATTGATGAGATTGCTTCGGGTAATATGCGTGTTTATAAAAACGGTGAATATATCGACCCGATGACACTTTCAAAACTTTTCTTTGCATAAATTTTAAAGGAGAATATAAATGGGCGGATTTTTCGGTGCAGTCAGTAAAAGCGATGCAATATATGATGTGTTTTTTGGTACTGACTATCACTCACATTTAGGAACTCGCCGTGCAGGTATGGCTGCCTTTGACAGCGAAATCGGCCTGCAAAGAGAAATCCATAATATTCAAAATTCACCTTTCAGAACAAAATTTGACGATGTTTTTGATGAAATGAAAGGTAATGCGGCAATAGGTTGCATAAGTGATTTTGAACCGCAACCGCTTATAATGCGTTCAAATATAGGTGTTTATGCTATCTGTTTTATAGGTAAGATTAACAACGCAGAGTCGCTCATTAAGCAGTATCTTGCTTTCACAAGCGGACATTTTTCTGGAATGACAGGCGGAAAGGTTAATAATACCGAGCTTGTTGCAGCTCTTATAAATCAGAAAAACACCTTTGCCGAAGGTATAAAGTTTGCACAACTCTCTATCGACGGTGCCGCTTCAATCCTCATACTCACAGGCGACGGTAAAATTATCGCCGCCCGTGATCGTTTAGGAAGGCTTCCCGTACATATAGGCAAAAAAGAGGATGGATACTGTGTTTCTTTTGAATCCTTCGCCTACGAGAAATTGGGTTATCAATTAGAAAAGGAATTGGGTCCGGGTGAAATCGTAGAGATTTGTTCGGACAGTATGGTGCAGCTTTCAGAACCTCAAAAAGAAATGAAGATATGCTCTTTTCTGTGGAGTTACTACGGCTTCCCAACCACATCCTATGAAGGCGTTAATGTTGAAGTTATGCGTTATCGTAACGGTGAAATTCTGGCAAAAAGCGATATAGAAAAAGGAAATGCTAAGGATATAGATTATGTGGGAGGCGTACCTGATTCAGGAACACCTCATGCAATAGGCTATGCAAACGAAAGTCACCACCGTTTTGCCCGTGCATTCATTAAATATACACCTACCTGGGCGAGAAGCTTTATTCCCAACAAACAGGCAGAACGCAATAAAATTGCCAAAATGAAGCAGATACCCGTTCACGATTTAATAAAGGATAAAAATCTGCTTTTTGTAGACGATTCAATTGTAAGAGGCACTCAGCTTAAGGGTACGGTTGATTTTCTATACAATAACGGTGCGAAATCAGTACATATGCGTTCGGCTTGTCCTCCCATAATGTATAGCTGTAAATATCTTAATTTTTCCACAGCCAACGATGAAATGGAACTCATAGCCCGCAGGGTGATAATGGAGCTTGAAGGCGAAGAGGGATTTAATTATATTGATGAATATAGCGACGGCTCAACCGAGAGGGGCAAGAATTTAAGAAAGTATATATGCGAAAAATTCAATTTTGCATCACTTGAATTCCAATCTATAGACGGTATCGTTGAAGCAATCGGTTTACCCAAGGAATGCCTTTGCACATATTGTTGGGACGGTAAGGGCTAAAAACTAAAAAAAGGAAGTATTTTGTGATGAGTATACAATCTAAATCTGACAGTTACGCAGCGGCGGGGGTTGATATTACCGCCGGATACAAAGCAGTGGAACTTATGAAAAAACATATAGGCAGAACACGAAATGCAGGTTGTCTTGATGATGTAGGCGGTTTTGGTGGCTGTTTTGGTCTTCCCATAGCAGGTATGGAAGAACCAGTACTCGTAAGCGGCACCGACGGTTGTGGTACTAAAGTTAAACTTGCCATTCTAATGGACAAGCACGATACAATTGGTGTTGATGCGGTTGCTATGTGTGTTAATGATATTATCTGTGTTGGCGCAAAACCGTTATTTTTCCTAGATTATATTGCTTGTGGTAAGAATGTTCCCGAAAAAATAGCTGAAATCGTTAGCGGTGTGGCAGAAGGGTGCGTACAGTCAGGTGCTGCACTTATTGGAGGAGAAACAGCAGAGCATCCCGGTATGATGCCCATAGACGATTATGACCTTGCAGGTTTTGCGGTTGGTATTGTGGATAAGAAAAAGATTCTTGATAATACCACAATGGAAGAAGATGATGTTATTATTGCGCTTCCTTCATCTGGTGTTCATTCCAACGGTTTTTCACTCGTTCGTAAGGTTTTTGATATAGAAAACTGCGATTTAAATAAAACCTATGATGAACTTGGCGGCAAAACCCTTGGTGAAACATTGCTTACTCCCACAAAAATTTATGTAAAACCTGTTCTTGATTTGATAGAAAATGTCAAGGTTCGTGCCATTTCCCATATCACAGGTGGCGGATTTTATGAGAACATTCCGAGAAGTATACCTGACGGTTTCGGCGCAGTGATTGATAAATCAGCAGTTAAAATACTCCCCATATTTAACCTGATTTCAAAGGTTGGTAACATACCTGAGCGTGATATGTTCAACACCTTTAATATGGGCGTCGGTATGAGCATTGTAGTTGCTAAGGAAGACGCTGAAAAAGCCCTTGAAATCTTGAAAGAAAACGGCGAAGATGCTTATGTAATCGGTAAGGTTATTAAATCCGACGAAAAGGTGACTTTATGAGCAAGGCAAGAATTGCAGTAATGGTGTCGGGTGGAGGCACCAATTTACAAGCGCTTATTGATGCTCAAAATTCAGGTATTATAACAAGCGGCAGTGTAAAACTTGTTATATCCAATAACCCCGATGCCTACGCACTGGAAAGGGCAAAAAAGGCAGGTATCCAAACGGCCGTTGTAAGCAAAAAACAATGTGGCAGTCAAGATATCTTTGAGGAAAAAATCAAAGAGATTTTATCTATCAAAAAGATCGATATTATTGTTCTTGCAGGCTTTATGTCAATTTTGAGCGCAAACTTTACAAACGCATACCCTGAGAGAATAATAAATGTTCACCCGTCTCTTATTCCGTCATTTTGCGGAAAAGGTTTCTATGGACTTAAAGTCCACGAGGCTGCTTTGAAGTACGGTGTTAAGGTTACAGGTGCCACAGTTCATTTTGTAAACGAAATTCCTGATGGTGGGAAAATTATAATGCAAAAAGCAGTTGAGATTTTAGAGGGTGATACTCCTGAAACGCTCCAAAAAAGAGTTATGCAACAGGCTGAATGGAAGATATTGCCAGAGGCTGTCGAAAAAGTTTGTTCAGAAATTTAATTTATATTTATTGATGTAGGTGGATGTTATGGCTTTATTTGATTTAAAAACACATTTAGAAGGAAATTCTTACCCAGGCAGAGGAATAGTTATCGGTAAATCAAAAGACGGCAAAAGCGCAATGATTGCCTATTTTATAATGGGTAGAAGCGAAAATAGCCGCAATCGTGTATTTGAAAGCTTTGAGGGTGGTATGAGAACCAAGGCCTTTGACGAGTCTAAGCTTTCCGATCCCTCACTTATTATTTATAACCCCTATTTAACAACCAAAGGCGGTAATATAGATATTATCACCAACGGTGACCAGACAAATACTATTTATGATTTTATAAACGACGGTAAGCACTTTGAAGATGCCTTAATGACCCGTGAGTTTGAGCCGGATGCTCCCAATTTCACTCCTCGAATTTCGGGTATTCTCTATTACTGTTTCCCAAGAAATACCTTCTGCTATAAGCTTTCTATCTTAAAGAGTGCCAATGGCAGAGGAGAGTCCTGTCGCAGATTTTTCTATGATTATATTCAGCCTGAAGATGGTATCGGTCACTTCATCCATACCTATAAATGCGAC
>JAGAZW010000231.1 GCA_017939855.1 Clostridia bacterium
AGGAATTAGACCGTAGCGGAACAAATCCAATCGTAAGCAAAAGAGCATTGCATGAGATTTATTTAAAAGGTTTCAAATCGGCTATTATTGACGGCGGCGCATCATCGGTAATGGGCGCCTATAATAAGTTTGAAGGCCAACATTTGTGTCACAATAAATATCTTGTGAATGATATTTTAAAGGGTGAATGGGGCTTTAAAGGAGTATACCTTACAGACTGGGCCGGTTGTCACGATACTGATGAAGCTATTTTTAACGGTCTTGATATTGAAATGGGCACTAATATGCCGTATAACGAATATTATCTCGCTGATGCATTTTTAGAAAAAGCAAAGCAAGATGAAAATGTGAGAAAATGTCTTGATGATAAGGTTCGTAGAATTTTAAGACTCATATTCAGTATTAATAAGCTTAATGAGAAACGCAAAAAGGGTGAGTTTAATACTGAAAAACATCAAAAAACTGCATATGATATTGCGGCTAATGGTATGGTGTTACTTAAAAATGATAACAATGTTTTACCTATAAGACAGAAGAACAGCAAAAGGATTATGATTTTGGGACCTAATGCTGATAAAGTTCATGCTGAAGGCGGAAGCAGTAGCGGTGTCAGAACAATTTATGAAATCACTCCTTGTGAAGGAATCAAAAACCGCTTGTCTGATCATTATGAAATCGAATATGTAAAAGAAAATTCATCGGTTAAACACCATAAAATTCCAACACAGCTTTTAGAAATTATTGAGCCTAAAGCCGGTGTTCGTGCGGTAAAACAAATATCATATAAAAAAGATGAAAACGGTGAAATAAATGTTAGTACCGATTATTGCAATAATACCGATTTAGCAGTCAGGAACGCGGAAACTTATGATTTAAATTTTAAAGTCGCTATTCCAGAGGATGGAACTGTTGGTTTTAAAATTGATGCATCTATCGGATATTGTGTTAAGGTTAACGGGAAAGCATATATTGAACAGCCCTTTGGAAAATGGAGTGCAGAAAATAAATTCCCATGGAGTCGAGAGTTTGTTGTTGATTTTAAAAGTGGTGAAATTGCCGATATTGAAATTCATATCGAGGCATTAGGGTATGATGCGCTTTTTGATTTTGGTTGGATTACTAAAAGTGAGACAGAGTGTGTCGGTGTAGATGAGCATGAAATGCTCGAAAAAGCTAAAAAGGCAGATTATGTAATATATTGCGGCGGTCTTGACCACAGTTTTGATACAGAGGGTGTTGATCGTCAGAATATGAATATTCCCTTAGAACAGAATATTACAATTTCTAAGCTCGCCGCAGTAAATCCTAATACAGTAGTTGTTATAACTGCAGGTTCTCCCGTTGAAATGCCTTGGGTAGACGAGGTCAATGCAATTGTATGGGGCTGGTATGCCGGTATGGAGGGCGGAAACGCCTTGGCAGATATTTTGTTAGGGAAAATTAATCCAAGTGGTAAAATGCCCTTTACACTTCCGTATAAATATGAGGATTGCCCTGTTGCACGTTATGGGGAGTATAAGGTTGGCGACTGCAGATATAATGAGGATATTTTTGTTGGCTACAGTGGTTATGAATACGACGGTATAAAGCCAATGTTTCCGTTTGGGCATGGTTTATCTTATTCTAAGTTTGAGTATTCGGGTCTTAAAATTTCTACAGCCGAAAGTGTAGTGAAGATTTCCTGTATGGTTAAAAATATCGGAGGGTTTAAAGCCAAAGAAACTGTTCAACTTTATATCGGTGACGTAGAATGTTCGGTTAAGCGTCCGTTAAAGGAACTGGTTGATTTCGAAAAAATTGAACTTGAAGTTGGTGAAACCAAAGAAGTGACGTTTTTTGTGAATAAAGAACAACTTTCTTTTTATGATGAATTGACTGATAATTTTAAATTCGAATGTGGCGAATTTAAAGTATATATTGGTTCCTCTTTAAGCGATATTAGGCTAGAGGATAGTTTTAATTTTTAATTTATTAGAATAAATGATATTGGGTGAAAAATTGTGAGTAAATACGAAAAATTTGCCAAACAACTTGTTAATAAAATGACAGTAGAAGAAAAGGTTGCTCAGCTTTCTCAGACTATTGCTGGATACCGTTGCTATGAAAGAGTAGGAGAAGAATTCTTCTTTACAGACGATTTTAAGGAGTTTATCTCAAATTACGGTGCAATGGGTGCTATAAGTAACATTTTACG
>JAGAZW010000232.1 GCA_017939855.1 Clostridia bacterium
GCAGAGAAACCATTATTGATGCGGCACAACTTGTGCCCGGTGATATAATTAAACTTGAAGCCGGCGACTTTGTTCCTGCTGACGCAAGACTCATACACAGTGTCAGTCTTAAAAGTGAAGAGTCTGCCCTGACTGGTGAATCGGTACCCAGCGAAAAGGATTTTGCCGCCAATGTTTTAGAAAAGGCTCCTATCGGCGACCGCACAAATATGGTCTTTTCAGGATGCAGTATAACCTATGGTACCGCATTAGCGATTGTAACATCAATCGGTATGAATACCGAGATGGGTAAAATAGCAAACCTTTTGGATAACGAAATTGCCACCCAAACACCTTTACAAAAAAAGCTTTCACAGTTGGGTAAATATTTAGGAATACTAGCTCTAGCCGCTTGTGGCGTAATATTTTTTGTCGGTCTTTTAAATGATATTCCAACTATGGAAATATTTATGACCTCAGTTTCTTTAGCTGTTTCGGCAATCCCTGAAGGGCTTCCTGCAATAGTAACTATCGTCCTTTCCATCGGCGTTCAGCGTATGGTTAAGAAAAACGCTCTAATAAGAAGATTGCCGGCAGTAGAAACGCTCGGAAGTGCTTCTGTTATTTGTTCGGATAAGACAGGTACTCTCACTCAAAACCGTATGACCCTCACAAAAGCATATCTTGACGGCAGTAATAAAAGTGTTGATATAGCCGATAATAATGAAAATATTAATAAACTGCTTTTATATGCTTGTCTGTGTTGTGATGGCTCTGTTGTCTTTGAGGACGGCAAAGAAAAGCATATAGGTGATCCTACCGAGACCGCCATTGTGTATGCCGCTTATAAAAACGGTATGCATAAAAATGATATTAACGAAAAATATCCAAGGCTTTGTGAAATACCTTTTGACTCAGACCGTAAACTGATGACAACCGTAAATCGCATTGACGGTAAAAATGTTGTTATTGTTAAAGGGGCTTTTGATATGATGGCACCTAAGTGTATTTCCGGTGATATACCTGCCGCCAAAGAGATGAGCGAAAGCTTAAGCAAAGATGCTTTAAGAGTTCTTGCAGTGGGATATAAAATAATTGATGCTCTGCCAAAAGAACCTTCCACCGAAGCTCTCGAATCTAACCTTACATTTATGGGTCTTGTAGGTATGATAGACCCACCACGTGAAGAGGCTAAATCTGCGGTCGCATTATGCCGAAAGGCAGGTATAAAGCCAATTATGATAACCGGAGACCATATAGTAACTGCTACCGCTATCGCAAAACAGCTAGGTATCTTTCTGGAGGGTGATCTATCCATTAACGGTGCTGAGCTTGACTCTATGTCAGAGACAGAACTTGATAGTAAAATTGAAAAAATTTCAGTTTATGCAAGAGTTTCCCCCGAAAACAAGATACGAATAGTAAAGGCCTGGCAAAGAAAGGGGCAAGTCGTTTCTATGACCGGTGACGGCGTAAACGACGCACCTGCACTTAAAGCTGCGGATATCGGTTGCGCAATGGGCATCACCGGTACTGATGTTGCCAAAGGTGCTGCCGATATGACCCTTACCGACGATAATTTCGCAACAATTGTTGATGCTGTAAAAGAAGGCAGAGGAATCTATTCAAATATTAAAAAGGTGGTAGGTTTCCTACTGGGGACTAATATTGGTGAAGTTATAACGGTATTTATTGCCATGCTTTTATGGCACAAAACTCCCCTGCTTTCAATGCAACTGCTTTGGATAAATCTTGTAACCGATTCCCTTCCCGCTATCGCTCTCGGAATGGAAAAAGTTGAAAGCGATATTATGGACAAAAAACCCAGACCTAAAAATGAAGGTATTTTTGCTCATGGATTCGGTATAAAAATAGTCCTCCAGGGTACAATGTTCGCTCTGCTTACCCTTGTTGCATTTTGGCTCGGTGAAAACATTATGGGATCTATTCAAGCCGCACAGACTATGGCATTTATGGTATTAGCTCTTTCTCAAACGGTTCAAGCGTACAATATGCGTTCTGAACATTCACTATTTAAAATAGGCGCCTTTAGTAATAAAAAACTTAATATGGCTGTTTTAGCATCAGTAATACTAGTATTTATAGTTCTTTTTACACCGTTAAGAATAGCGTTTGGTCTCATAATTTTAAAACCCGAACTCTACCTCATAGCAGTAGGACTTATTTTTGTACCGCTAGTGATTATGGAAATTTCAAAATTCATCTCTTATCTCATAAATCGAAAAGTTTTTTAGAAAAAATTTCAACCCTTATCCCACTTTTAGCGGAGATAAGGGTTGACAAATCTTAAAAAGTGTTGTACAATCTAAACTCAGTAAGTTTGATTCGTTTTATATTGAAATGAATTACTTGGACTTTTCCAAATCTATTAGCGAGGTGTGAAGCAGTTGGTAGCGCACTAGTTTTGGGTGAGGTTGTGAGTGCGTCCTGCGGACGATGAAGCGAACATAACGAAGCGCTGCGGTCAAAACTTTTAGGCGCTACAAGCCGTAAAAAGTTTTGGGTACCGCAAGAGGGTTACCAAAGCTATTCTTCACTAATCTAATTTGACTTTTAAACTTTAACAAAATTTCGAGGTGTGGCGCAGTTGGTAGCGCACTAGTTTTGGGAACTAGATGCCGCAGGTTCGAGCCCTGTCACCTCGACCAAAATTCCAAATTTAACCATTAGGTTGAATTTGGAATTTTTTGTGTATGACAAGACCCGTTACCCATACATTTATTATTTTCTGTGAAATAAATATATTTGATATCACCAGGCTCAATTGCTATTTTAAACTTTACTTTTATACACATAGATTTTTTCTTTGTTTGTTTAATAAAAAGATATTCTATGCACATGCTAAATAAAAAGGAGAAAAATTATGAACTCAAACAATTTTGTTAAAAACACTCTTGATGAAATTCCTGTAACTAACGCAAACGCTAGGCGAATAATAGGTCTTGTCAAACAAGAAGGAAGGGTGACGGGATACAAGTTATCAGATGAAACCTTTGTATCTAAATCGGAAGCTGTGAATATGGCAAAACAGGGACAGATTTCAGGAGTTGGTATTGCTCACAGAGGCGATACAGAATACCTTAAATCAATACCTGACGAGAGTGAAAACAATAATTTGGGCAATCTCCCTTCTGTTTCGCCAAAACAATAAGACACCGCAACAAAGAACCGCTTGAAAAATCAAGCGGTTCTTTTGCATTACTTAAAATTAACTTTTATGCTCCGCCTTTTATCGTTGAATAAGCCTGGGCTATATTCAGTATATGGTCGCCGATACGCTCAAAGTCGGTTAAAAGCTCTGAATAAAGGATACAAGCCTCGTCTGAGCACTCACCTTCTCGCATACGCTGTAAATGATTTTCACGATAGGTTTTGGTCATATCATCTATCTGCTGCTCAATATCGCAAATATCCGATAACCACACCTGCGCATCTTCCTGCTTATTAAGGGCTTTGTTGAGAGCCATTTCGGTAATCTGTTGCATACGCAAAAGTTCCTCTTTAGCTTGTTTTGAAAACTCAATGTTTTTTGCTCGTTGCACCTCAGTATACCCTGCAATATTAACGGCATGATCACCTATACGCTCCGCATTACCGGTTATAAGGAAGTACTGCTCTACGTCGGCTACATTTTGTCCACTGTTATTGTGTACTAATATTTTTGAGATATATTGAGAAATTTCTTTGTTGAGCTTATCTATATTTTCCTCCCGATTAACTATTTCATCCACTAAAGACGAATCATTGTTTATAATGGTTTGGAATGCTTTTCGGGTGTTTTCTCCCGAAAGTTCAACTATTCGTTTAATTTCTTGTTTAAGCATATCTGTATGCACCGCTATTGCACCCAGGCTGCTTCTTCCTCGACCAAATTCTTGTGAAAATAAGTCAAAGGAAGACTTTCTTGTAGTTTTTACTGCCTTCTCCGGCAAAACTTTCTCTGCAAATCTTGCAAGATAGGTACCGAATGGAATTAAGAGCAGAGTTGTTACAACATTAAAAATCGTGTGCATATTTGCAATTTGTGCCGAAGGAGAATCGGGTGTCAAAGCCCCCACCCAATTGGTAATAGGAAGTAGTATACATGCAGTTGTAAACAATATTGTACCAATTATATTAAACGAAATATGGATTATAGTTGTTCTTTTTGCACTACGACTGGTACCAATACTTGCTAATACAGCTGTAATGCAGGTACCTATATTTTGTCCAAACAATACATAAACCGCACTCGGCAAGGATATAAGTCCGGAAGTTGCCAAAGTCTGAAGTATGCCCACAGAAGCGGAAGAGGACTGGATTATCGCAGTAAATATTGCACCCGCTAAAATACCTAACAAGGGGTTGGAGAATTTAGTCATTAAGGAAATAAATGCTTCGGAATCTCTAAGTGGTACCATAGAATCGCCCATAATATTCATACCTATGAAAAGCACACCTAAACCCGCCAAAATTTTTCCAATATGATGAACCTTCGCATTTTTTATGAAAACCAACATCGCTACACCTAAAAAAGCGAAGAGTGGCGCCAACATACCCACATCAAGCGCTATTAGCTGACCGGTAATTGTTGTACCTATGTTAGCACCCATTATAATCCATACTGCCTGTCTTAGCTTCATCATTCCCGAATTTACAAAGCCTACTACCATTACGGTTGTGGCAGATGAAGATTGTATGACAGCGGTTATCAATGCTCCCACTACAACACCTAAAATACGATTTGATGTAAGTTTTTCTAAAATCTGTTTCATTTTGTCGCCTGCGGCATCTTCAAGCCCGTCACTCATCATCTGCATTCCGTAAAGGAACAACGCAAGACCACCGAGCAAACCCAAAATTTCTGTAATTCCCATATAATTACCTCCTTAATGATATAATTTTTTCTTTTTCCTTTTTTATCCTTTATAAGTTTAACTCTTGACTAGTTATAAGTAAAATACTATAATAATATAAAGTTGATAATCATTTAGTTATGGAGGTATTGTATGACCATCAGACATTTAAAGGTTTTTATATGCGTTTGCAAACATTCAAGCATCACACGAGCTGCCGAAGAGCTTTTTATTGCTCAACCTGCGGTAAGCAACACTATCTCAGAAATCGAAAAGCATTATAATGTAGTTTTATTTAACAGAATAAATCAACGGCTAAGACTTACCGAAGAAGGAGAGCTTCTTTTATTGAAAGCTAAAGAGGTCATACTAGCTTTTGAAGAGTTCGAATCATCTGCGCAAAATGTATCTACTAACCCTATTCTAAGAATAGGCGCTTCGTTGACAATTGGTAATCAACAGATACCTGATTTGGTAAAGCATTTAAAAACTCGATTTAAAGGGCTAAATGTTCAAATTTCAATAAACCAGACAGCAATCATTGAAAACAAAGTTTCTGAGGGCACTCTTGATTTTGCTTTTATTCAGGGAAAACCGGCAAATACACATTTAAAAGCAAAGCATGTCTCAAGTAATAATCTTATAGCGGTCTGCGGGAAATCTTACAATATACCTGATACCGTTACATTAAAAGAGCTATGCAAGTATGATTTGCTTTTGCGTGAAGACGGAAGTGTTTCGAGAGAATTTTTGAGTTATTTCTTAGGGATTTACAATATTACTGTATCGCCTGTTATTGAATCGGTGAGTAACCAGGCGCTAATATCCGCCGCTTGTGAAAATTTAGGAGTTACAATTCTACCCGAATCACTTCTTACCGAACATATTAATAATAAGCTACTTAAGAAGATTAACATTTCAGACTGTGAGCTAACCCGAAATTGTTATATGATCTATCATAAGAATAAAACTTTTAACTCTTTTAAAAAAGAACTTTTTGATTTTTCATTTGATAATTTTAATAGATAAATAGCGATTTTTTCTAATTATTAACACTATATATTTATGGTTTAACAATTACTAAACTTTTATTCTTTAAAGTCGTTGACTGTCTATACAAAAATTGAGGATAAATTTGTGGACACTTATCTTACTAAAGAAAGAGAAAGCGTAGAAGAAGCAGAGAAAAGAATAAAAAAACAAAGCAAATAACCGCTATACATTATAAAACGGAGAAAAGGAGACATATTCTCCCTTTCTCCGTTTTGTATTTTAACTTTGAAAAACTATGCTTGTTTCTTTCGGTAGCTTTCTGCTTCCCAGTTTCTGATAAAATCTACCATTTCCTTTGCCATAGGACGCTGTCCGCCAAAAGACGCTGTATACTTAGCAATTTTTTTAGCATCCTCCCAAAGAAGTTTTGCATTATCGTTGTCGGGAAGTTCCGGTCCTATACCGCAGTATACGATATGGTCCGGAGTAAAAGGACGCTCAAGTGAAGGTTCTTTGTCAAGGGCTGCATCATAATTTTTATCAACTTCCAGTTGCAAAACATTCATCATATTCTTCAAAAGAACATCCAATTCATCGGGTGTATCAGCAGCAAAGAAAACGCCATGATTTTGCAGTAAAACAGTATTAACTTTATCATTAATTGCACCAGCAAGTTGCATTGCCAAAGTATATCCCGGACGACACTCCGGTACCCAAACGGCATCAGGAAATAATCTGTTTGCTGCTGACTTTCCCTGAAGTGAGCAGGTAAGCCCGTTTACCATAGAAGGATGCAAATGAAGTACATATTTTTGAGGGAAAAGAGCATGAAGCAACGTCTCAACGCTGGGACGTTTTTGCTCTTCACCAGGCATTTTTGCATCCATTATGTCCTTCAAAAATGCCGCTTCTCTTTCTTCATCAGCACTCGGATAGCTTTTCTTAGGAATAGCCAAAAGCTTATTTATATCTAATGCCACAAAATTTTCTTCCTTTATAGTAGAAAGGGCAGACCCCGAACCCTTTACAAAAAGAACACCGTTTTCCTTCATAGAAGTATTACCGCCACCGGCTGCAACAAGTGAGATATCAGAGCCGTAGTGTCTTGAAAATGCGACTAAATTTTTCATATTCCGTCCTCCGTTTAATTTACACATTTTTATGGGAATATTATACTGCAATATTTTTCTTCTGTCAATAAATGTTATAGTACATCTATTTTAATATCACCCGTATCTGTTTTGATCTCACATCTGCCTCCGGTTATCGTTTTGGGTACATCAATACTGCCGGTATCGGTTTCAGTTATAAAAACTTTTTTTGAAAGCAAAGTTCCAATAACATCGCCTGTTTCTGTTTTTACATATATCTCGGCGGCATCACAACTGCTAAATTTCAAATCTCCTGTGCTTCTTTCAAGAGAAAACTTTTCTGTAGCGATCACATTTTTAAAAGAAATATCGCCTGTACTTCCTGTTGATACAACACTTTGGCAGTTGGTGTCGGTTACCTTCGTCTTGCCAGTGGAAACATCAATTTTTATATCTCTTTCGCATTTTACCTTAGCAACAGCAATATCGCCTGTTGAAACAGAAAGCTCAAGCTCACCTGCGGATATGTTTTCAATTCGAATATCACCCGTGCTTGACTTTACCGAAAGCGTACCATATTCCTTCTGCGGAATATACACTGTTATTTTCGGGGTACCAAAGTTTATGCCAATATATTCATACCATTTTTTCGTATTAACAACCTCAATTGCAAGTGTGCCGTCCTTTACCGTAACCGAATGCTTTGCGTTTTTCTGCTCATAACAAACGACTGAACCCTTTGAGCTTTCGGAAGGTACAAACAAAATATCAGCGGTATCAGCAATAATTGATATGTTATTAAAATCTTCACTTATTTCATAGGTGTTTGTTTCGTATTTAACTGTGCTAAGCTTAGTAAAATCCCATTTAAGCATTGTCATCACACCTCCAAAAATTATACAACCAACCAATAGAAGAGAAGCTGCTATAATAAACCACACTTTTGTTCTCGTTCTCATTACGCTTCCTCCTTCTTGATAAAGCAATTCTTAATCCATACCGCAATTTTCTTCGTGAGTATCAAAATGCCTTTTGTTACTGCCTTGCATCCATAGAACATAAAAATGGATATCCCTGCGCAGATGATACCTGCACCAACCATAGCAATTCCCGAAAGCACGTGACCTCGACAAGTAAATCCAATACCGGCTACAATGCCGCTGAAGGCACAGCCAATAAGCGAACTGAAAACAGCCCACAAGGAAACAATAACAGACCATATCACCACATAAAAAGAAATAATAACAGCAAAAGCAGCGATTAAAAGGGATAGCCATATCGGAGACCCCAATATCAAAAGGGCGATTTCCCACACTCTGAACGCTCTCTTAGGATTTATTTTTTCTTTTAAGAGTTTAGTAAAAGAAATATCGGATATAATGTGCGATATAATCTCATCAACATTACCAATTGCACAAATGGCATCCTCTTCCAAAAAACCTTCTTCCATTCGGTCATCTATCATTTCACTGTAAAAAGTTAAGCGTTCTTCTATGTCGTCCTGCGGTAAACCGCAGAGTCCTTTACGCAGCTGTGTAAGAAACTCTTGTTTATTCATTGCCGTCATCCTCCTTCGTTACGAATCGATGTATAGACATAATTTCCTTCCACTCATTCTTGAAATCTTCAATGCGCTTTAATCCTGCATCGGTAATATGGTAATATTTTCGAAGTCTACCTGCGTGCTCTGCGGTTCGGACTGTCAGCATATCGGCTAATTCCAAGCGCTTGAGGATGGTATATAAGGTCGATTCGGAAAGCTCAATATATGGCTTCATATCTTTGATAATCTTGTAGCCGTATGAAGCTTCGTCTTTAATAGCTGCTAATACACAAACATCCAAAAGACCTCGTTTCAACTGTATATCCATACTATACCTCCCTTTGCGCAATACATCATATCACGAAGTATTGTTTTTGTCAATA
>JAGAZW010000027.1 GCA_017939855.1 Clostridia bacterium
CATGAAGATAGAAACCGACCCTTCCGTTCCTAAATGTCTGATGACCGTTTGGGGACTCGGCTACAAATGGAATTCTAACATATAGTTTACCTTCACAAATATCATTTATAAACCGGCAAAGGAGTGAAAAAGAATGGATTTCGAGCTAAAATTTAAAAGTATAGCGGTAAGATGGTTTATTGAGGTCTTCCTCATTATCTTCGCAATTGTCTTTATAGCGGCGATTGCCTTCACCTTCTTTTTCAATACCCTTTATACCGAACGTGTAGAAACATTGGGGAATGACTATTCCTATGAGTTTTCGTCGCTTTCGGGTGCCAACAAGGCTACCTTTGCCGATGCTGCGGTTAAGCTTTCCGATTCCTTCCAGCATAAAAACAAAATGGAGGTACAGGTTATAGATTCGACGGGCAGAATGATAGTTTCCACAACGGGCTTTTTACCCGCAGAGCAGCTGATGACCGACTATGAACAGGCAAGAACCTCCGACAAAGGTGTCGGTTATTATAAAGGAAAAAATTCCGAAGGGGAAAGAATCCTTGCTTGTACGACTGCGATTTATAACAGCTCCGGCGAATATCTGGGCGCATATCGTTGGATCACCTCTATGGAGGTGGCGCACAAACGCACCGTGGGTGCGGTGATAATGGTCTGCGGACTTGGCCTTTTGATGCTGAGCTTCTGTCTGATTTCGGGATTTTTCTTCATCCGTTCTATCGTTAACCCGATAAGAAATGTCAGCACCGTTGCAAGAAAGATAGCTTCGGGCGACTTCCAGACAAGACTTAAAATAGAAAAGAATGATGAAATCGGTGAGTTGTGCGATACCATTAATTATATGGCGACCGAGCTTTCTCAGGCTGAGACTATAAAAAACGATTTTATATCGTCGGTATCTCACGAACTCAGAACACCTCTTACTGCGATTCGTGGATGGGGGGAAACGGCAAAGATGTCGCTTGAGACCGACCCTGAGCTTGTGGCAAGAGGGCTTGATGTGGTCTTGGGCGAAGCCGACAGGCTATCAAGCCTTGTGGAAGAGTTGCTCGATTTTTCCCGAATGCAAAGCGGAAAGCTTTCGGTTAATATGCGGCCTATAAACGTTACCGATCAACTCGAAGTAGCGGTTGATATGTATACTGAACTTGCACGTAAGCAGGGTATAGAAATATCATATACTGCTCCTAAACATGACAGTATGGTAATGGGCGACCCCGACCGACTCAAGCAGGTGTTTATAAATATTATAGACAACGCAGTAAAATACACCGAAAAAGGCGGCCTTGTGCTCGTTATGCAGACCAGAGAAGAGGGTTGCGTTAGAATAACGGTCAAGGATACCGGTGTCGGTATTCCGGCGCAGGATCTCGACAGGGTTAAGGAGAAGTTTTTTAAATCCAATAAAACCGTTCGTGGCTCAGGCATTGGTCTTGCCGTTGCCGATGAGATTATACGTCAGCATCAGGGATTGATTTTCGTAGAAAGCACCGAAAGCGTCGGGACTACCGTCACAATAGTTATACCACTTTATGAAGCCGAGATTCAGCCCGAGGAAGCTACCGAGACGGTCGTTACCGAAATTCCTGCATCGAATCAGGATATACCGGCTATTGATATGGATATGACCGAAACTATAAATCCTCAGCAAGAGGTAGAAACACAAGAGGAAAATATATAATGGCGAAATATACTGCAATTGGCGGTCAGGCGCTTATTGAGGGCATCTTGATGAAAAGCCCCGAAAAGACAGCAATGGCGGTCAGAAAAAAAGACGGGACTATTGATATTTCTTATCCCAAATATAAATCTTTGAGAGAAAAATATGCCTTTTTTCGTATTCCGTTTATAAGAGGAATAGTTTCATATATTGAGTCTATGATTCAAGGCTATAAGGCTATGATGGATTCGATGGAAATTTCGGGTTTTGCGGATTTGGAGGATGAAAACACCCCGCAAGACAAAAAAATGAGCAAAAAAAAGCAAAACGTTATTATGGCGATTATAACAGTTTTTGGTACCGCTTTGGGTGTTGTATTGGCGGTGGCGCTTTTTATGGGGATTCCCTGGGCGGCGGTTAAGGGTATAGAATATCTTGCCGACACTACCCTGCCCCGTGCTACACGTGCACTGATAGAAAACCTAATTAAACTTGCAGTGCTTGTTGTGTATATGTGGGGCGTATCCTTTATGAAGGAAATGAAGAGGGTTTTTTCTTATCACGGAGCAGAGCATAAAACCATTTTTTGTTATGAAAAGGGCTTGGAGTTGACGGTAGAAAACGTGAGAAAGCAAAGCCGGTTCCACCCCAGATGCGGCACCTCTTTCCTCATAATTATGGTGCTTATCGGCATTGTGTTTTCTACCCTTTTGCAGTTTGCTTTTCCGCAGCTTTATAATCTCGGTGCTGCGTGGGTTGCTGCAAAAATTCTTATGCTGCCGCTTATTTGTGCGGTAGGGTTTGAGGTGCTTCGAATCTGCGGCAGATACGATAACCTCTTTACAAGAATTATCTCTGCACCAGGCAGATGGATGCAAAGAATCACAACCAAAGAACCTGACG
>JAGAZW010000028.1 GCA_017939855.1 Clostridia bacterium
CTGCCACTCCAACCGGTTCTACAGCCTATTCAATGTCGGCAGGTGGTCCCATAATTGATCCTACAGCCGAATGTATTTGCCTGACGCCAATATGTTCACACTCACTTTCTGCAAAACCAATAATCTTGAGTGGTGAAAAATCGGTAAAACTTACCGCTTTTTCAAGAAAACGTACTGAAATTTTTCTTTCGATCGATGGTCGAAAGGTGGCAAATATTAAGCCATATACCGAAGTTATAATCGAAAAATCTTCTAAAAAAGTCAAATTATTAAGACTTAGCGAACGCTCATTCTATAATACTTTATCTGTAAAATTTTCTGATTTAAGGAGTGGAAGCAGTGAAAAGTAAAAGACAGGAAATAGTCCTTCAGATAATAAAAAAGAATATTATTTTAACACAGGATGACCTTCAAAATGCTCTTATGAAAAAGGGGATTTCTGTTACACAATCTACGCTTTCCCGTGATATTAAAGAATTAAAACTAGTTAAAGGCCACGACGAGATGGGGAATTATAGATATTTGACAACGGTTAGTGATATAGAATCAAAGCCCCCTTCAAATTATAAAGAAATGATAGCGAATTCCGTAAAGTCGGTAGACAGTGCTATGAACGATGTGGTTGTTAAATGTTATAACGGTATGGCTTCGAGCGTTTGTGTTGCAATCGATATAATGTTTGGCGAAAAGATGTTAGGCTCAATAGCGGGCGATGATACTATTTTTATTGTTACACACAACACCGATGAAGCATTTTTGCTTTGTGAAGAAATAAAAAAAATAATTTAACGGCGGGATTGTTATGCTCAAATATCTACATATTGAGAATATTGCTGTTATAGAAAAAACCAGTATTGAATTTCTTTCGGGGTTCAATGTGCTTACGGGTGAAACTGGTTCAGGTAAATCTATAATTATTGATGCGATAAATGCGATATTAGGCGAACGCACTTCAAAAGAGCTTATACGTAACGGATGCGATAAGGCTTATGTTTCGGCGCTTTTTGGAGACCTTTCTAAACAATCAAAAAATCTGCTTGTGGAAAACGGATATGAAACCGATAGTGACGGTAATCTTCTTATTACAAGAACCCTAAGCCTAACGGGTAACGGAATGATTAAAATTAACGGAAAACCCGTTACCGCTACTGTGCTTAAAGCTTTAAGTAAATCGTTGGTTAATATTCACGGGCAGCATGATAATCAAGGACTTATGAATCCCGATAATCATTATTTGTATATTGACCTTATAGCAGAAAATGTAAACGAACTCAATGACTATTACTTAGAGTTTAAAAAATTGAATAGTATAAGAAGGGAACTAAATGCTTTATATACTGATGAGGATGAAAAAAGGCGAAAAATTGAACTGCTTAAATACGAAATAGACGAACTTATCAGTGCTGATATTAAAGTTGGCGAGATTGCCGAGCTGAAAAAACAGTTGGACATATCACTTAATTATCAAAAAATGCTTTCTTCACTTAATGAAGCATATAAATATTTAAATGGTACTGAATCGGTTGACGGTGCTATATCGTTGATAACTAATTCAAAAAAATCTTTAGCATCAGTAAAAACACAGGATTTTGATGAGGCGGTATATGGGCTTGAAAGCATCTCGGCTCAGTTGGATGATGTTTGTACAATTATAAGAAGATTTACAGAAAATCAGTCTTTTTCTGAACTGAACCACGAAAAAATCAGTGAAAGACTTGACCTACTGCGTAAACTTATGTTAAAATACGGCAACACAGAGGAAAGGATGCTGGAATATCTTGAACGTTCTCAAAAGGAACTTGAGGATATAAATCTTTCTGATAAAAAAATAATTGAGTTATCGGACGAGCTTGATTCTTCAACTGAGAGGCTAGTTGCTCTTGCCGATAAACTGACACTAAGCCGAAAAAAAGCATCAGAAAAATTTGCGTGCGAAGTTACCGAAATCTTGAAGTATTTGGATATGCCCAACGTCAAATTCGAGGTAAAATTTGAAAAGGGAAGATATACCAAGACGGGCTGTGACAATATTGAATTTATGATATGCACAAACCTTGGAGAAGACACAAAACCCCTTTATAAA
This sequence comes from Clostridia bacterium, assembly GCA_017939855.1. Classification (GTDB taxonomy): domain Bacteria; phylum Bacillota; class Clostridia; order Oscillospirales; family Acutalibacteraceae; genus UBA737. The sequence continues at coordinate 2,084 of JAGAZW010000028.1, forward strand.
ATAGCTTCGGGTGGCGAACTTTCTAGAATAATGCTTTCTATTAAAAGTGTTCTTTCTTCTAAAGATGATGTAGATACATTAATTTTCGACGAAATTGATTCCGGAATTAGCGGGAGAGCCGCCGGAAAGGTTGGAGTTCAACTCAATAAGGTAGCATCTGCTCGACAGGTTATATGCGTCACGCATCTGGCTCAGATTGCAGCAAAAGCAAATAATCATCTGCTTATTGAAAAGCATATTGAAAACACAAGAACTAATACAAGTGTTAAATCACTTTCCTATGAAGAAAGGATTAACGAACTTGCAAGAATAATGTCCGGTACGGATATGACAGAAAAATTATATGATTCCGCAAAGGAATTGCTTGATGGGAGCTTAAAAAATGGAAATTTATGAAGAACTTGTAGCACGCGGACTTATAGCACAGGTTACAGACGAAGAAGAAATCAGAGAACTTATTAATAATGGCAAAGCTGTATTTTATATCGGCTTTGATCCTACAGCCGATAGTCTTCATGTGGGACACTTTATGGCACTTTGTCTTATGAAGCGTTTGCAAATGGCGGGAAACCGTCCTA
>JAGAZW010000233.1 GCA_017939855.1 Clostridia bacterium
AAAAAGAAAGTATATAATAAAAATACACAAAAAGAACAAATGTTCGGTGGAGGAAAACTTATGAATTTTTTTGATATAATTATAACTTTATTTGAAATTTTATTGGTCGGCGTAACACTTTGGTGTCTGTTTAACGAGGATAAATTGATTAGTTTTGAAGAGGGCATAAAGGTGCGTTTTAGGCGCCGTCGTTTAAAGGTGGTCAGAGCAAACTCTAGTATTCGTTTGGCGCAAAACAAATAATTTCTTTCCATACTTTTTATCTTCCTCATTTTTTAAAGGGAAGACTGCGTTTGCAGTCTTCCCTTTAAATCTTTTATCCGTTATGTTGCATAGAGTACTGTTTAGGGGTTATTCCTTTAAGCCTTTTAAAAGTTCTTGAGAAATAACTCAAATCGTTAAATCCGCTTTCATACGCCGCCTCTGTAACCGTTCTGTGATTTACCGCCATTTCGTGGCAGGCACTTTCAATTCTCATTTTGTTTATATATTCTATGGGTGTGCTGTCGGTGTATTCCTTTATAAGATGGCAAAGGTATTTTTCGTTCATACCGCAAATAGCCGCCAATTGTTTAAGGCTTATGTGCTCGGTATAGTGCTCCTCTATCCAACTGACAATGGTAGCCATAGTGTGGGTTTTATGCACCGAGCGTTTGCTTTTAGAAGCCTTTTTTGCCATGCCCATTGAGAAAAGCTCGGAAAACATATTAAAAAGCTCCCCGAAAACTGCAAACTCAAAATAGTCGTTATGGTTATGCAGATTATCGAAAAGGCGGATAACCGTTTTATAAAGCTCTGAATTTTTATCGTTTAAAAAACAAGCTACTTCGGTGTCACCACTGATAACGCTCATCAGTAGAGGAGAGAGGCGGTCGTTGGGGCGGCGGCGTAGCATATTAATGTCAAAAACTGTGCATTGGTAAATGCAGTCTGTGGGTTCACCTCTGTGAAGCATACCGCAACCGATAAAGGCAATATCCCCGGGTTTTAAAATATATTCCACATTGGATAGATAAAGTTTAAATTCGCCCGAAACAATATGCAGAATTTCAAATTCTCGGTGCCAGTGTAAGGGCATAATGTACTGCCACACGCCCTCCTGTTGATAGTAGTATTGAAGCGGAAAATCGTCCGAGCCGTGCTTAATTTTTTCAATAAGTTCGGTATATTTCATATAAAATCTCCACAAAACTGACTATTGTTCAAATTTTCTTACCTATTCTCCATTGAATTATAACATAAATATGAGTATAATTCAATTAGAAATATATTTTTGGAGGTATTATTATGGCAAAAAACAGATATATCGGCGATTATCCGGTTATAGGTATCCGTCCTATTGTTGACGGACGCCGTGGACCTATGATGCTTCGTGAATCCTTAGAGCCCATCGTTTGGGCCATGGCTAATGCTGCCAAGAAGCTTTTTGAGGAGAATTTATTTTATTCTAATGGTGAGCCGGTAAAGGTTATTATGGCTGATACCTGTATCGGTCGTGTGCCCGAGGCCGCCGCTTGTGCAGACAAGTTCAAGAAAGAGGGTGTCGACATCACTCTTTCAGTAACACCTTGCTGGTGCTACGGTTCTGAAACTATGGATATGGATCCCAATACCATTAAAGGTGTTTGGGGCTTTAATGGTACTGAAAGACCCGGCGCTGTGTACCTTGCTGCCGTTTTAGCAGGTCACGCACAAAAGGGACTTCCCGCATTTGGTATCTACGGTCATGAGGTTCAGGATCGAGACCAAATTACCGAAATCCCCGATGATGTTAAGGAAAAACTGCTTCGCTTTGGTCGTGCCTCTGTAGCTGTTGCTACCATGCGCGGTAAGAGTTATCTTCAAATTGGCTCACAGTGTATGGGTATAGCTGGCTCCATTATTGACCAGGACTTTATGGAATCCTACTTGGGTATGCGTGTAGAATCTGTTGACGAGGTTGAAATTCTTCGCAGAATGGAAGAGGGAATCTATAGCGAAGAAGAATACCAAAAGGCTCTCAAATGGACCAAGGAGCATTGCAAAGAGGGTAGAGATGATAATCCCGAGTCGGTTGATTTCCTCGGTGAGAACCGCCGTATTAAGTTTACCGATGAAGAAAAGGAAAAGCAGTGGGAATTTACTGTTAAGATGTACTGCATAATCAAGGATTTAATGTGTGGCAACAAGAATCTTCCCGATCAGTTTGAGGAAGAAAAGGTTGGTCACAATGCTATCGCAGGCGGCTTCCAGGGTCAGCGCCAGTGGACCGACCATTGGCCTAACTGTGATTATCCGGAAGCTCTTTTAAGCTCTACCTTTGACTATGAAGGCGCAAGAGAACCCTATACACTCGCTACCGAAAACGATGTGCTCAACGGTCTTGGTATGCTCTTTATGAGACTCTTAACCCATCGTGCACAAATCTTTGCAGATGTTCGTACATATTGGAGTGGAGATGCTGTAAAGCGTGTTACCAACTATGAATTAGAGGGTAAAGCAAAGGAGTCTGACGGTATTATTCACTTGCTCAATTCAGGTGCAGCTTGTCTTGATGCATGTGGTGAGTGTACCGATGAAAATGGTAACGCCATTATGAAAAAATGGTGGGAAGTAACCGACGAGGATATAAAGAAAATGACCGATGCTACCGTTTGGTGTGAAGCCGGTTTTGATAACTTCCGTGGCGGCGGTTTCTCAAGCCATTATACTACAAGAGCAGAAATGCCCTGCACAATGATACGACTTAATCTTGTAAAAGGATTAGGTCCCGTATTACAGATTGCAGAGGGTTGGACTGTAAAGCTTCCTGACGAGGTTTCTGACACACTTATGGAAAGAACTAACCCCACCTGGCCTTGCACCTGGTTTGCACCACGTTGTGACGGTAAAGAAGGAAGTCCTTTCAAAACTGCTTACGATGTAATGCAAAACTGGGGCGCTAATCATGGTGCAATCAGCTATGGACATATAGGTGCAGACCTTATTACAATGTGCTCAATGCTCAGAATTCCCGTTTGTATGCATAATGTTCCTGAGGATGATATTTTCCGTCCTGCTGCATGGAATGCTTTCGGTATGGATAAAGAGGGACAGGATTATCGTGCTTGTGCTGTTTATGGTCCGCTTTATAAATAGAAATCATATCATCGGACTCATAAGTTTTAGATATACGAAAAATCAAGGGCTTGGGATTAAATCCCAAGCCCTTAAATTATAACTTTATTATCTATAAATATCCTTTTAATTCTAATAGGT
>JAGAZW010000234.1 GCA_017939855.1 Clostridia bacterium
GGGCTTTCCTGAACAAACTTTTTCCACCAAGCACGTTTTATATTATTCTTCAGCTCTACTCCTAAAGGACCATAATCCCAGGAATTAGCAAGTCCTCCATAGATTTCACTGCCAGGATAAACAAAGCCTCTACCTTTTGCAAGGTTCACTATTGTTTCCATTGTTTTTTCACTGTTATGCATATTTTTTCCTCCAAAAAAACAATTTTCTACAAATATAATAGTACTCAAAAATCCATAAAATGTCAACATCAAAAGTGCATACTCTAAATTTTTTATAAAACTTCGGTGCTTGACATATCTTTATATATGGTTTATACTTTTAACATATTAAAATTGGAGGTATATAGATGGATAATAAAAAAATTCAGCTTCATAATATAGACCTAGATAAATTCATTAAGACTATCGATGCTTGTAAGGGTGATGTGTATCTTGAAACGGCAGACGGAGATGTTCTTAACCTCAAATCTAAACTCTGTCAGATAATCGGTCTTACCACTATCCTTGCCAATGCAGAAGTTACTGAAGCTACCATTCGTTGCACTAACCAAGAGGATGAAACTATGCTTTTCAGATTAAACCTTTATGGCGAAATGCCCCAAAATTAACGAAAGAGAGATAAAAAATGGCAGAAACTAATTTTTTAACATATAAAGATAAACCTCTTGTAAGGAAAGGTAAGGAAATCTATTACGGGGATATGAAAGAAAAGTTTGTTGTGCGTTTTGAAATTTTATCAGCAAAAAAAGAAGATAAATTAGAAATTGCAGATAAAGTATCGGTTCAACTTCTTGACAGCAATACTGACCTTAAAATTAAGGATCGTATTAAAAAAGAAAGCACTAAAGACAATCTCTTCGATGCCCTTGATTTAGGTTTCACTTGGCTTGAAAGAGCGCTGAAAGATTGATCAAAAAATTTGACCATTTTCCAATAGATATTTAAACTCTTTGCTACTTTTGGCAAAGAGTTTTTTTGCGCTTTCATATATCGGGATAATTTGAGTATATTATTTATACAGGAGGCGAGTATATGAAAAAAAGACTGTACTTATGGCAATTTTCGGGATTTTTATTTACCGGTATTACCGGGATACTGCTACATTTTTTATATGAATGGACGTCTCAAAACCGTATTGTTGCGCTTTTTTCGGCAGTAAACGAATCAATATGGGAGCATATGAAGCTTCTATTCTTCCCTATGCTTATTTTTGCCATTATTGAAAGTCGCTATATTGGTAATAAATATGGGAATTTTTGGTGTGCAAAGTTAGTGGGTATTGTTTTAGGGGTTTCGATTATTCCTATACTCTACTACACCTATACCGGCATCTTCGGTATCACTGTAGACTGGTTTAATATTGCCATATTTTTTATTGCAGCAGCTACTTCATACATTGTCGAAACAAATATTCTTAAAAACCAAAAAACTTTTTTCTTTTCTTGCGGTGTCGCTAAGGTCATTCTCTTTTTAATCATAGTTTTATTTGTAATTTTCACCTTCACTCCACCTGAGATTGCTCTGTTTCAGGATCCTGCAACAAAACTATACGGTATAAGCATCTAATTAAAAAATCACAGAAAGAGTAATAATATGGAACTATTAAAAATCATTTTAACCTCAGTGCTGTCCGCACTAACACTATTTATAATAGCAAAAATAATGGGACATAAGCAAATGTCACAGCTTGATTTTTTCGATTATATTACAGGCATTACTATAGGTTCTATCGCCGCAGAACTTGCAACCGAGCTCGAAAAGCCCTGGAAACCGCTTATAGCTATGGCTGTTTACGGCATAATTACTGTGACATTAACCTTCATTACAAGTAAGCTGCCAAAGATGCGCAAATTTATTAACGGTAGTCCGACTATTATAATGAATAACGGAAAACTATATCGCAAAAATATGAAGAAGGCCAAGCTTGATCTCAGCGAATTTATGGTAATGTGCAGACAAGAAGGCTACTTTAATCTGAACGATATACACACTGCCGTATTCGAATACAACGGTAGACTTACCGTTTTGCCAAAAGCTACCAAGCGTCCTTTAAATCCTACTGATATGAATATAGTTCCACCTCCTGAAAAAATAAGCACCGAGGTAATTATGGACGGCAGAATCCTCGACCAAAATTTAAAAAGGATGGGACTTGATATTCAATGGTTGAGAAGGGAATTGGCACTACAAGGATATAAAAATGAAAAACAAATATTCCTGGGTTTGTGTGACCAAGACAGACAACTAGCCCTATTTAAATCAGAAAATTTATAAACAAAAATATGGGAAACGGTTCTATTTTATTAAAGCCGCTTCCCTTTTTCTTCATATTCGAATTTCCCGTTTAAATATGATAAATATAAATAACGCCTACCCTTTATCAAAATTTTAACGTGAACCTATTTTATAAATATATGAGCGTATTATCGTTGTTAAGAATATTTCTATATGTTAGAATTAATTAGTAATATCATTACTATACCTTAAAATTAAAGGAGAGATAGCTATGATTAAAGTTGCACTTATAGGTTGCGGTGCAATGGGACTTATGCACCTTCATTGTTACAAAGCCTTATCTAAAAATGTTCAAGTTGTTGCCGTTGCGGATACAGATTCTAAAAAAACAGAAGAAGCTTTGAAAATTTGCAATAATAATGTAACAGTATATAACGATGCTATGACTATGCTGGATAAAGAAAGTCTTGATATTGTTGATATTTGTCTTCCCACCTTTTTGCACACAAAATTTGCTGTTGCAGCAATGGAAAAGGGATTTAACGTATTTCTCGAAAAACCGGTTTGCCTTACCAACGACGAAGCAGACCTCCTCCTTGAAACCCAAAATAAAACAGGCGTTAAGGTGCAGGTAGGTCATGTGGTGCGTTTCTTTAAAGCATATAAATGGCTCAAGGAAACTGCCGACCTCGGAAAATACGGTAAAATAAAATCAGCCGAATTTAAACGTTTATCAGCATATCCCGCTTGGTCTCCTATGCTTATGGACTACCGTAGAAGCGGTTCCGTTGCACTGGATATGCACATTCATGATGCCGATTTTATTCGATATCTTCTTGGTGAGCCCGACGATGTTCAGGTAGCTGTCACTCGAGATAATGAGGGTGTCATCCAGCATATTTTTTCAACATATAAATTCGATGATACTATCGTTACAGCTCAAGGCGGATGGGACTTCCCTCAAGGTTTCCCCTTCACTGCCGAATTCCTTGTCAATTTTGATAAGGCAACGGTTGTTTTAAAGGACAATATGCTAACCGTCTATCCTGACGATGCCGAACCATACTCGCCGGAACTAATTAGTGAGTGGGGCGTAAATGTAGATATTGGCGCTAATGTTTCCTATACGGGAGATTACTACGACGAAATAAAATTCTTTATCGAAGAAGTTATTATAAACAATAAACCCGATATAGTTTCCTTAGCAGATGCTATTTCTTCAACAAGACTCGTATGGAAAGAAATCGAAATAGCAGGCGGCGTTAAAAAGTAAATACAACAAGAAAATCTTATACGGCGGTTATACATTTGTATAACCGCCGTATTTCTTTGCCTATCAATTCATTTGGGACGAGGATAAAATGCGCAATAGACGGTGTTCTCTGTGTTATGTATAGTTGGTAGTAACACCGTTGGGGGCGGTTTGAGATTTTAACACAACAGAACCGTCCCTTGTGTTAGTCCTTTAATACTTGCAAAAATTTACTATAATCTTCGCTATCTTCAAAAATTTGCTGTTGGTTAATTCCTCTCAGCATTATATGATATATTCCTGTTTTGCTCTTTTTTCTAGCCTGTCTTGGCATAATTCATCACCAAAAAACAGTATATCAAGAAACACAAGGGGACGGTTCTCTGTGTTAATTTAAAATTTTCTAACAACATTAAAACTCACTCCTGTAAGTCGACTGATTTGCCGAATAGATAAACCGCTTTCTCTAAATTTTTTTAGGCATTTATCTCTTGCTTTAATATCTAAGGCTTGAAATTCAGCAACATTTTTGCATTTTGAATATTTCTCGATAATTCTTTGAGCTTGCTCGTCAGTGACTTTAATTAAAGGTTTGTCCTCAACATCTAAACATTTGTCAAAAGCCTTTTCATTGTTAAAATCAATAAATTGTTCTTTGTCTATTATATCAAAAACAAAACCGTAATTCACAAGATAAGGACGACCAAAAAACTCATTATAGCTACTGTATTCATAATCTTGCAACTTTTTGCAAATACCTGCTTTAATCGGATTTTGATGTATGTATCGCAAAACCGTTAAAAAATAAGAATCGTCTTCCACCGGCTCGCTTTTAAACCTGTCTTGAAATAGATGCCCAACACGCTGGTACTTAATATTGTACCAATAAACAAATCGTGTAGCAATTCTTTTCATTATCTGCTCGATTGGTTCTTTGGTTTCTTGAATAAGTAAATGAATATGATTACCCATAAGGCAATAAGCATAAATTTCAAATTCGCTTATTGCCTTACAGTCCTTTAATACTTGCAAAAATTTACTATAATCTTCGCTATCTTCAAAAATTTGCTGTTGGTTAATTCCTCTCAGCATTA
>JAGAZW010000029.1 GCA_017939855.1 Clostridia bacterium
TACAACATAAACGGTATCGTGTCTATAAAAATTACCTTCTGACAATTTGTCATCATCGGTTAGGAAATCTCCTACCGTCATCATATAAAGCTTATATAGATTTTCTTCGGTAATTTTGTTGGTTGTATCTGCAATAAATTCAAGTCCGTGCTTTATACCTAAAATTCTATTTTCCTGCTCATCTTTAGGCGCCATACCTTTTAAGATATTGCGCACACTGTCACGGCTGAAATCTATGCTCTCAATGGCCGAGGTCGCAACAATTTCATCCTCGGCAGCTTTTATACCGTAATGACCATCCTGCGACTGCAACAAAAGTTTGACGGCACTTTGACTTACCGCCGCATGATTTTCGATAAAAACAACATTATTGCCGTCAAAATCTAAAAGCGGTAAAGTTTTATAATACAATTCTTCCAAAGTCTGCAAAAAGGCGCTAAAATCCTCGCTATATTTATACTGCATTTTTTGATAGTCAATAAAATGCTTGTCCTTTAGCATTTTTGTAAATAACTTTATATCCATAACGCTCTCCCTAATATTTATTAGTATCAGTTTGTATCAGTATATCATTGGTTCAAAATTTTGTCAACGAAAATTTATATTTAACCTACATTTTATAAAACTAATTAAGCTCGTAGGTTAATTTCCATTTTTAAGCCTTAGTTGTCGTAAAAGGGCAAAAACCCGCTTAAACACCGGGTTTTCGGGATGTTTTATATTGAATTTTCACGGCAGTTTTGGACCTATAGGTTTATCAATGGGGGTGGGTGTTGCGCTTTTTGTTGTTGCCGTTTAGTTTGTTCGTTCGGTGAAGCCTGAGGCTTTTGGCAAGGCTAACGCCTGCCGAAAACGAAGGCAAAACCGACGGGCAAAATAGACGAGCGCAACCGCAATAGACATCCCCTATTGTTAAACCTTTATAGTATTAGTTAACCCGCCGTGACCTGCGTCGATAATTATTTTGTTAGCTCTATAGACCTGTGCGGACGTTGGCTCTATCGTATCTTTCACGTAACCAATTCCAGCTATAATAGACAATATTACTAACATAAAAATTCCGCAAACGAATCTTCTTTTCATACCCATAAAGACACCGCCGATTTAAATTTGAACAGTCCTTAAATAAATATGAAAATTTTAAATTTTATATGCTCTATTATCCTTTGTTATTATATATCATCTCTTTTACAAATCCGGCTTAAATTAAAATTCATTTTTATAAATTTTTTGCACAAACTAATCATAGGAAGGAAGTGATTTTGGTGGACAACAATAAGAATTTTAAGCAAAACAATCAAAACAGCAACAATAATAATAACAACAAGAATTCTGATAATTCAAAAAACAAAAAAGATAATCAGAACAATCGATAATTTGCAAAACCTTCGTCTTAAAAGCAAAGACGAAGGTTTTTGTTTTTGCTGTCTTTTCTTGTTTTTTCACAAATAAAAAATTGGGTATTGACAAATGGGTAGGTTTAGTGGGATAATAATGTTGATGTATTATATACTTTTGTTATAATTTTATAATTTTTTCTTGGAGTACAGTTAATGCGTATCATCACCGGAACAGCACGTGGAAAACGCCTGATAACAGTCGCAGGCGGAGACCTTGTTCGCCCTACACCCGAAAAGGTAAAAGAGGCTATTTTCAGTTCAATTCAATTCGATATTGAAGGCAGACGTATTCTTGACCTTTTTGCCGGTTGCGGACAACTTGGTATTGAGGCTTTAAGTCGAAAAGCCGAAAGCGCAGTTTTTGTTGATGCATCAGACATCTCTATAAATACCGTCCGAAAAAACCTCAACGGTACCGATTTTGAAGCTAAGGCTAAGCTTGTGAGGGCTGATTATTCTGCCTTTCTTACACGATGCACCGATAAATTTGACATTGCCTTTCTCGATCCGCCTTATAACGCAGGAATTTTGCAAAAAGCCCTTGCGGATGTGGCAGAGCATATGAGCGATTTCGGCATTATAATTTGCGAACATCCAAAAGACGTTACACTTGACGATACTGTTAAAGACTTTGCATTATACCGTGAATATAGGTTTGGAAAAATCATTGTTTCGGTTTATAAAAAGAGGGGGCAGGATTAATGAGCGAGAGAATTGCGGTTTGTCCCGGAAGCTTTGACCCCATAACTAAAGGCCATATCGATATTATTTTAAGAGCTGCGAATATGTTCGATAAAATAATAGTTGTTGTTATGACAAACATTAACAAATCCTGTTTTTTTACCCCTGAAGAAAGAAAAGAGTTAATCTTAAAAACTGTTTCTGATGCAAAAAACATTGAGGTTGATATTTACGATGGTCTCCTTGCCGATTATGCAAAGCTAAAGGGCGCTTGTGCCATCATTAAGGGTTTAAGAGCTATGTCCGACTTTGAATACGAATTTCAGATGGCTCTTACAAACAAAAAGCTTAACCCAGAAGTTGAAACCCTTTTTCTGACCACAAGCGCAGAAAATATGTACTTAAGCTCCAGCATGGTTAAACAGATTGCCGCTATGAATGGGGATGTTAGTGATTTTATCCCTGAAGTTATCCACGACGACATCATCGAAAGATTATCTTTTAAAAAATGAAAAATTAAGATTTATATAAATACGGAGGATGAATTAAAATGACACTTGACGAATTACTTGAGCAGTTTGATGAGGTATTAGACAGCGGTATTAAAATACCCGGAAGAAAGACGGTTGTTGACATTGAAAAACTCAGAGCAGTTGTTGACGATATCCGTCTTAACATCCCTAGCGAAATTAAACAAGCAAGAGGCATTGTTGCAGACAGGGCCGATATTATTACCACTGCAAAACGTGAGGCAGACGGTATCATCAGAAGCGCTGAAGAACGTGCAAAATCTTTGGTTGCGCAAGAGGAGATAGTTAAACTGGCTCAGGAAAAAGCAGCCGAAATCATTTCCAATGCTCAATCCAAAAGCAGAGAGATGCGCAAAGCCGCCCAGGATTTTGTTGATGACATTATGCGTCGTGCAGACGAGGGGATTACTGCAAACTTAGGTGAAATACGCAAAACTAGAGCCGCTTTAAAACAGCAAATTCCCACTATCAAAGAATAATTTTTTAATATTCAATAGTTTAACGGAGTTCTCACATCTATTGTGAGAACTCCGTTTTAATCTAATAATTTATTTAGTTTTTCTATTTGTTGGACTGATGGTTGGGGAATGTGTTTTAACGGGAAATCTATGTTCATATTGCTGTACTTGGTTTCACAAATTTTTTTAAAGGGTAGAAGCTCGGTTTTCACAACACATTTATGATTATCAGCGATTTGCTTTAATCTTAAAATGTTTTTTTTATTATCATTAAGAGTCGGAATTATAACCTGGCGAAGCCATGTTTGTATCCTTTTTTTGTCAAGAACTTTTAAAAATTCCAAAACGGTATTATATTCGCAACCTGAATTTTCGATATAACTTTTATTATCTGTATATTTAATATCAAGCAATACCAAATCACAATAATCCAAAAGTTTATCTATGCTTTGGTCATACAAACATCCTGAAGTATCAAGACAGGTATTAATGCCGCTTTCCTTACAAAGCTTAAACAGCTCGGTTACAAACTCTGCTTGAACAAGTGGCTCCCCGCCTGAAACTGTGATACCTCCATCAGCTCCAAAGTATTCCTTGTACTTTTTAACATTTTCGACAATTTGTTTTGGGGTATGGCACTGTCCTGACCTCATTTCCCAGGTTTCCGGATTATGACAACACAAGCATCTTAAAGGACATCCTTGCATAAATACTACGAATCTTACACCCGGTCCGTCTAAGGTGCCAAGCGTCTGAAAAGAGCTTATATATCCCTTAATTTCTTTTTCCATAATTACATAGCCTCATGGAAGGTACGGCTTATAACCTCACGCTGCTGCTCACGGGAAAGCTTATGGAAATTAACTGCATAGCCCGAAACACGTATTGTAAGATTAGGATATGCTTCCGGATTTTCATAGGCTTCCTTGAGTGTATTACGATTTAAAACATTGACATTAATATGATGCGCTTTCTTTGAAAAATAGCCGTCAAGTATTGATACGAGATTATCAATACGCTGTTCATCCGTTTTGCCAAGGGTGTCGGGAATAATGGAAAAGGTATTTGAGATACCGTCACGACAGTCATCATAGCTCAATTTTGCAACCGAATTAAGCGATGCCAAGGCTCCGTTTTCTTCCCTGTTGTGCATAGGATTTGCACCCGGTGCGAAAGCTGCTCCCGAAGATCTACCGTCGGGCGTGGCTGCGGTGTTTTTACCATACATAACATTAGATGTAATGGTAAGCACCGAGAGTGTATGCTCAGCATTTCTGTAGGCAGGTGTTTTGCGAAGCTCGGTGATAAATTCGTGTGTTATTTGCTTGGCAATAAGATCTACCCTATCGTCATCATTACCGAATTTTGGAAAATTGCCCTCAGTTTTAAAATCTACAACAAACCCGTTGTTATCCCTTATAGGATGAACCTCTGCGAATTTTATCGCACTCAAAGAGTCGGTAACAACCGAAAGTCCCGCTATACCGAACGCCATAAATCTGCCCACATCTGTATCGTGAAGTGCCATCTGAATTTTTTCATAGGCATATTTATCGTGCATATAATGGATGATGTTCA
>JAGAZW010000235.1 GCA_017939855.1 Clostridia bacterium
GGAGCCTTTGGTTTAACTATCATTTTCAATTTTACACTGTGTTCCGTCGTGTTTGATTTCGTAATTGTCCTTTAATATCAAATCGCTTATAAACACAAACTCATACCCCTCGTCTTTAAGGCATTTGAGGATGTTGGGGAGTGCTGCGGGGGTGTGGTCGGCGTCATTGTGGAAAAGGACGATTGAGCCGTTTTTAACCTTACTCGTAACCCTCTTGCAAATACTATCAGGCGTGGCGTTATCTTTCCAATCGAGAGAGTCAACATCCCATTGAATAGTATACATTTTTTGTTCGCTTACCGTTTCCACTACCAAATTATCATAGTCTCCGTAGGGTGGGCGGAAAAGGGTAGGGGATTTACCGGTTATTTTTTTGATTTTTTCGTTGCAAGAAGTAAGCTCGTTTATCATCTGATTTTTAGATAGCTGTGTCATATAGGGGTGGGTATTGGAATGATTTTGTATTTGATGTCCGGCATCCGAGAGCGCTTTTACCGATTCGGGATATTTGTCTACCCATGTACCAACAACAAAAAATGTTGCCGGAACATTGTATTCTTTTAGTATTTTTATAAGTGTTTCGGTGTCATCGTTACCCCATGCAGCGTCAAAGCTTATCGCAATTTTCTTTTTATCGGTTTCAACGCAATAAATGGGAAGCTTTCTTTCATCTCTTGCAAAAACAAAGCTAGAACCGACTATTGCTACTGTAACGGCGAGGACGATACTCAGAGCTAACATTAGCTGTTTTTTAGTGATTATCAAGAATTTCATAAAACCTCTCCCTTTCTCTCCTATATGAGAATATGTGGCAGGGGTTGTATATTATTCTTTATATTATTCTTTACTGTAAAAAGATTGACAAAAAATACCCTTAAATATATAATATTTGGAGTATGTAAGTGTTAAAGGGGACATATTATGAAGATACTAAAAAAGGTATTGGCGGTGCTTTTAGTAATCGTTTTATTTGTCGGTTCGTATCTGGGGAGTTATTTTCTTTTCAGAAACGGAACTTTTGACGTAAAAGCAGAGAATATTTCTGTTTTTAACAGCGATGATAAATGTTATTATCTGGAAAAAGCGTCAAAGGATATCATATTCAAAATAGACGGCACACCGGGCGACTACACACTTACCGATTCTAAGGGTAAAAGGTTATCTGAAAATGTTCAAAAACTTTCCTCTTCAAGCTACAATATTCTCCCTCCTGAGGACGGCTACAAAGAGGGCAAGGTATATATCCTTACTTTAAAGGACGATTCAAAATTTTACAATAAGCACCTTGAAAAAGCAAACAAGTTGGTATTTTCAATTGACCGTGAGGCGTTTGAGGATTATAAGTTTACCGATAGCGTCAAAGAGCTAAAAAGACATATTAGGGAAGGACAAATGACTCAAGGCGCCGATGGTCAAAAGGGCGGAGTTATTTCTCTCAATGGTAATGATGCGGCCGTAGGAGATATTATATACGGTGAAAATCAGGACAATGAACAGGTAGCATATAAAATAGAAGAAATTCTTGAAAACGGGGATGCAGTCGTTTCCATACCCGGTCTAGACGAAATTTTTGAGGAATTAAGATTTTACGGTACATATACTTGGGATGTAAACGAGGTTGTAGCTAATCCGGATTTGAAAGCGGAAATTATCGAGAATGTACGAAAGAGCGAGTTTGCCGAAAATCTGTCTTTGATTGCCTATGCAGACGATACTCCGAGACCTTTGGGTATAGATGTTAAATTCAGTGTTGACGAGGATACAAGCACCGTCAATTTTGAGATTTCTGTGAATATAAAGCCCGGAAAGAATGGTCTTTTTGGGGTTAAGCAGCTTAAAAATCAAGAAGTAAAGCTTACTCTTATGGTGGGAGTAAAGGTGGAGGTATCCGGCAACTTCGACGGGCTAGGGGACTGGTGCGTTTCCACAGATATTACAACTGATTTTGCTTGGAAAGTTGATATAACTTTTGCTAAAACCGAAAAAAATCAGGACGATTTTGATGAAGTTCTTAATAAGAAAATAAAAAATCAGACCCTATCAAAATATCGAAAAACCGTTAAAGATATTACAGGCAAATTGGAAAAATTGATGGCAGATACTATAGAAGGCTCACTTCCGCTTTTTGAAACGATTGTTCCGTGTGGTCTGCCGTTTTTGGTGATTGATGTTGAGGTTGAATTTTTTGCAGAGCTGGAACTTGCCGCTAGTCTGACTATCGGTCGTGAATCCCGTTTTCTTACCAAAGCGGGACTTATAGTAATCGACTATAAGCCGGATGCATTTTTCAATACTGCAACCGTTAAGGACGGCGATTTAAATGTAACGCTAAAGGGTAAGCTCGGCTTTAAAACCGGCTTTAAAGCGAAACTTGCGTTGGCGATTGTAAGCGATGATATCGCCAATGCGGCAATAGAGCCTGAAATTGGTGTTTATCTTGACATTTTTGCTACCATACCGATAACCGATATTGACGAAATGAAGGAGGATATATTTTTATACTCCTATTTCGAGGCAGGAGTATATTTCGGTGCGAGCTTTACAGCCTTTGTAAACCTGTTGTTTGTTGACGATATAGATTTTAAACTTGAAATATACGAAAAGAAATTCCCCGGTCTTGTATTTGGAAATAAGGAAATCGCATTAGGGATTTCTTCTAATCCGGATACCGTTCGTGCAACTGACGGCAGGAATGCTAAACTCCCGGAGATACTGTTTGAATATTTTGACGTGAGTGAAGGGGTAAATAAGACAAAAGAAATTCCCACAAAGGATCTAAAATTTACCACATCTGACGGCACACAGCTTAAGGTGAGTGGCAAGAAAATAACGTTGCCTGATGCCACCTCTTCGCAACTGTGCTATGTTACGGCATCATATATTCACAGTGACGGTATGGCATATTCTGACACCTTTAAAATATTGATTTCCGGCAGCGTTCTTGAGGGGCAGGTATCGGCATATTCGGAAGACTTAAGTAAGAGTCAAATTGAGGGTGCTAAAGTTAAGCTGTATTCCAAAAGCAATATGTCTAAGGCAATAGCTACCGTTACGACCGATGAAACGGGTAAATTCTCGTTTAACGTTTCTGAGGGTGAATACGCAATTGAAATTACTGCCGACGGCTACAAAAAACTGATTTCTTATCAAACAGTCGGCGAGGATGAAATTAAATATACAGAACATATTCTGCTTATTGACAAACAAGAGTCGGGCAATGGCTCTGCATCGGGTAAAATAAGTGATGCTTTAACAGGCAGAGGCCTTTCGGGCGTCGATATTAAGTTGCGCCACGAATGGAACACAAAGAGTGGAGAATATGTAGAAGGCGTTTCTGCAACTACCGATTCTTCGGGCAATTATGAGATTTCGGATATCCCCGTTGGTTATTATACAGTAGAAGCTGGTTGTGACGGATATGTAACAGGATACTGTAATATACTTGTTCTTTCAAGCGAAGGTATAAGCGATTTTGATTTTAGTATAACGCCTGTTCTTTCAGGGGATGAAATCCGCATAGTGCTAACATGGGGCGCTTCACCGTCAGACCTTGACTCTCATCTTATAGGGCTAACACCTGACGGCGATAGCTTTAATGTTTACTATCATAACAAGAGATATAGTTATAACGGTACCGAAATGGCGAATCTTGATGTTGATGATACTTCAAGCTACGGTCCCGAAACCATAACTATTCTTGAGGAAATAAACGGTTCTTATATCTATGCGGTTCACGATTATTCGCATCGCAATTCGAATACATCAGATAGCCTAAGCCTTTCGGGTGCGATTGTAAGGGTATTTAAAGGCAGTAATCAAATAGGTGAATATCATGTTCCCACCGACCAGATAGGTACATATTGGACCGTGTTTGAAATTACCGAAAATCATAAGGTTATTCCGATAAATACCGTTTCCAATACTAAACCTACAGCATAAAAGGAGGGTGTGTAAAATGAAATGTCCTAATTGTTCAAAGGAAATAAATGATACCGCCATCTTTTGCGGATATTGCGGAGCATCAGTAGAAAATGTGGCGCAAAAGGCTGATGAGTCGGAGGGTTCTTTATCGCAATCCGAAGAAACTTACGTAACAGATAATGTTTTGCAAATTGACTCAGTTTCTGAGACAGATGACAAACCTATGGCCCAAAAGAAAAAGCGGAAAAAGGCGGTAAAACTGCTGATAATATTTGCTGCGGTTGCAGTAGTTATAGGTGCGGTTTGCGGTTTTCTTACAGCTAGAGGAACTATAAATTTAAAATCTATATTTGATTTTAAAAAATTCTCTTGGGAGGATAACGGATATACTCCGGAATCTGACGAGTCTGAAGAAACTGATGATAAAAATCAGAAAGCAGACCCAGAAAATCAAAATGAAAACATTGAGGATATCTAATAAAAACATCAGAATAATTTAAGAAAGGGAAAAAACTATGTCAGTATGTCCTAACTGCAATTATGAAGCCAGTGGCACAGAGAAATTTTGCCCTAACTGCGGCAAGGAGCTTTTTGAAAATATTTTCTGTCCGCAGTGTGGCTCTTTAACCACAAGCGAATTTGCATTTTGCCAAAAGTGCGGTGCTTCGATAAAGGAAGAGGATGTAGCGGTAAATGAGCCCGAAATCGCATCGGAATCTGCCGCCCAACCTACTCAAGAAGATGCAGCACAAGCGGCTGATACTTGTGAAAATCTTTTTGAAGCCGAAAAGATAAGCGGTCAGAATAAAAAAGGCTTTTTCAGCAAAAAGAAATTGATAGCTGCAGTTGCCTTGATTTTAGTAGTCGCTGTTGCGCTTTCAGCATCGCTCATATATTTTTCGGCTCAAAAGAGAAGAAACTTTGTTTTGTATTATAAAAACGGTAACACCTATCTTGGCGGCGGATTTGAAAAGGTTAAACTTTCTGAAAGCACATTAAGCGCTTGGAATGGTACTGTGCCTGTATATAGCGAAGACTATAAAAAATTGTTTTTTGCCGATGAGATAACCAGTAACGGTTTCACTCTCCGCTATCTCAATATGAGCAATCCCGAAGAAGACCAGCGCATTTCCAAAAATGTTAGCAGTTACCAGATAAGCAGCAACGGTAAAAAGGTAGTATTTATTAAGAACGGGGATCTTTATTTAAGCAACCTTAAAGAAGACGATAAGCTTAAAAGTGATGTTACCTCATATTCAATTTCGCAAAACGGCAAAAGGATAGTATATTTGACCGATAGCGGAAAGCTTTATATTGCTAAAAATGCCGATGATGAAACAAAAATCGCTTCATCGGTTGAGTCATTTGTTGTCGGAAGCAAAAACAACTACTCTGATGTTTATTATATAAAGAAAGGTAATCTCTATCTTTTTGATGGCAAGGACAGCGAAAAAATTGCCGAGGACGTCAATGAAGTTTTGGCAACGTATAAGTCTGGTGAGCTCTACTATACAAAGAACAGCAGCCAAGAGATGACCCTTATGGACTATATTAATGATGATATGGCGCAAGAGGATGAGGATTTTGAAATGCCCGAGCGACCAAATCGCCCCTATTCATTTGAGTATGACACAGATAAAGAGTATGAAGCGGCATATGCGCAGTACGAAACTCTTATTGAAGAGTATAATGATGCAAGAGATTTTTATTATGAAAAAGAAAACCGTGATGAGCTGCGTGAAGAGTTAGAAGACGAAGTCATAGAAAATGAAAGCTCAACACTCTACTTTTATAATGGTTCAAAATCTGTTGAGGTTACCGATAGCTTTGCGTATGCTACTCAAATAAATTCTGATGATCCTATGATGATTTTCTATGCC
>JAGAZW010000236.1 GCA_017939855.1 Clostridia bacterium
AACCTGTTCGGCAAGAAGCTCTTCATTTTTTTCCTTTATCTTATTAAGTTCTTTAATTTCTGCATTAATATCATCTATCATTGCTTTATCATGTGCCGCAATTGACTCGGTCATTTTTGTAAGCTGAAGAAAATCCGAAAAATTATCAGCACCTAAAAGAATCTTTAAAGAACTATCATAATTGCTCATGTAAATAGCACGTATGCGTTTGTTGAACTCATACTTCTTTTCTGAGATTTCTGCATTTTTGGCATCAATCTGTTTGTTGTTTTCAGCAATTTTTGCATTGATGCTGTCAATTTCCTGATTGCAGCGACTAATCTGAGCCTGTGTGTTTGCAATCTGCCTTTGAATTGCCGCAAGAACAGCAGCCTGATCATTAGCCTCTTTTTTTAATCGATTAATTTCAGCCTGAATTTCTTTGGCTTGTTGCTGCAAAGCGGAAATATCATTTTTAAGCTGCGACTGACTGGCGGCCTTTACAGGAAGTTTAACAGATACCGCAGTTACAGTCATAATCATGCAAATTAAAACCGAAAGTGTACGAACTAATATTTTTTTCATAACATACTCCATAAAAATTTATATTGCCGCAAATTCGCTTCCTTCTTTACGAAGATATTTTCCTATCATAATAAAGCTGCCTATTGCACCTGCAATAATACCGATAACAGCGAAGACAAGGAAAATAAATCCTGCTCTTTCGCTATATGGAATAATTCCGCCGGAACTTAACACCTTAGTGATTGTTTCTGTAGCGACTCTATAACAGAAATACAATAAAAACTCAGAAATAACGGCAGATATTAGACCGATTACCATACCTTCAACAATAAACGGTATCCTTACAAAAGAATCAGTAGCACCAACCGCCTTCATAATGCTAATTTCAAGTTTTCTATTGTACATAGTTACCCTGATTGTGTTCGAAACGATAACCAGAGAAATAATTACAAGAATTGCTATTATCCAAAATCCTGCAACGCCTATACCCTTTTTAAAAGCGGTAATTTGTGCTGCTAATTCTTTTTGTGAAACAACCTGATCAACTCCGGTTATCTTCTCAATGCCTTTGACGGTATCATCGAATTTAGACATATCCTTCATTGTAACCTTAGCAGCATACGGTATGGGATTGCCGTATTTATCGTCGAAGGTCATGGCTTCTTTGCTGCCCTCCGGCATCGTTTCAACTACGGACTTTAACGCCTCTTCTCTAGATACAAACTCAACTTTTTCAACATTGTCAAGTTTTTCAATCTTTTTGCATAAATCCTTGGCTTCTTTTTCGTAATGTATTACATAATCGGAATAACGAATACCGTTTTCGTCGGGTTTATCCTCATCTTCTTCATTCTCTTCATTTTCAGATAAGTCTTGGTCATCCTTATCAGCAGCTTCTTCTTTTTTATTATCCTCAGTTGTGTCATAAAGCGCCCAGTTATAGTCCTCCATATAAACCATAACGACGTTCTGCTTTTCGAGATTACCCAGGGCCAAATTAACATTATCGGTTATCAAAATCGCAAGACCTATTATAACCATACAAGCGACCAAAACACCAATTGAAGCTAATGACATAAGGCGGTTAACCCAAATATTAGAAAAGCCCTCACCAACAAGGTGCCTAATACTACGAAGCTTCATTATTCGACACCTCCTGATGAATTATCCGCAACAATTCTACCCGAATCGAGCATAATAACACGATGATTAAAATCACGAACCAAATTATGATCATGCGTTACCATCAGTACTGTAGTACCACGTTTGTTAATTTCGGTCAACAAAGAGACAATTTCATAAGACATATTCGGGTCAACGTTTCCCGTAGGCTCGTCCGCAATAATAAGATCCGGGGAGTTAACAAGTGCACGAGCTAAACCCACACGCTGCTGTTCACCGCCTGAAAGTTGTCTTGGCATTGAACGAGCTTTATCGCCAAGACCCACCTTACTCAACGCCTTTGCTACCTCTCGGCGAATTTCTCTACCTGAAGCGCCAACAACGTGCATTGCAAAAGCAACATTTTCAAAAACATTCATTGTTGGTATGAGACGGAAATCCTGAAAAACTATACCCATAGTTCTGCGCAACATAGGAACCTGACGTCTGGGCATCTTTGTAAGATTAAAACCATTAACTTCAATTAGCCCCGTATTTGCCTTTTCCTCTCTCATAATAAGCTTCATAAAGGTGCTCTTTCCGGCTCCCGATGAACCAACAACAAAAACAAACTCACCCTTATTAATAGTTATATTTACATCCTCCAGCGCATGTGTACCGGTGTTATATGTTTTTGAAACACCTCTAAACTCGATAATCGGAGCTTCTTCAAATGCTGTCTGATGCTGAAATATTTCTTCAGTCATTTATATACTCACTTTCAAATTAAAATTTAACGGGGGTGCTTTTTAAATATTTGTTTACCATTAAAGCTATCTTAAAAACAATTGCATGTTCAAACTCACGGAGGTCAAGACCGGTAATTTTCTTGATTTTTTCGAGACGGTAAACAAGAGTGTTTCTATGGACAAAAAGTTTTCTTGATGTTTCAGAAACATTGAGATTGTTTTCAAAGAAACGCTGAATTGTAAATAATGTTTCCTGATCAAGACTGTCTATAGAACCACGCTTGAAAATTTCTTTTAAGAAGGTTTCACATAAGGTTGTGGGAAGCTGATATATAAGACGAGCTATACCTAAATTATCATAAGAAATTATGGTTTTTTCTGTATCAAACACCTTGCCAACCTGAAGAGCTATCTGCGCTTCCTTAAAAGAACGGGCTAGATTCTTGAGATTATCAACCGTAGTACCGATACCGACTACCGCATGAACATAAAATTCACCGGAAAGTGTATCAGCAATAGTAGCTGCAAGATTATCAATATGTTTTGACTCAATACCGGGCTTTGTTTCTTTTACCAAGGCAACGTCGGTTTCGCTGATGTTTATAACAAAATCCTTTGTCTTATCAGGAAATAAATTTTGCAAAACATCAAAAACCGATATTTCACCGGGTTCAAGATTGCGGACAAGAATAACTGTAC
>JAGAZW010000237.1 GCA_017939855.1 Clostridia bacterium
AGGAATACTCACCACCATAGAAAAAGGATTTGATAGTTTTAAATCGACATCAGAATTTAATAACGGATCCTTTAATGAGGGATTTCGTTATTGGGCAAGAATAGGCGGCGGATATCCGGCTGATTTTGCTGATTTAATCGAAACGGGAGAAAATAAATGTATTCAGCTCAATCTCCAAACTACTGATGATGCAATAACTACCGTAAAATTCCGTATTCTTAATGACAAAGTCTTTTCGGGTAAACAGTTGGTTGTTATATATGACTGGTCGGGAGATCGTAATTTTGACGTTGAGCTTACGCAGTGGGATAAAAATCGTTCATTATTAATATCCAGTGGGATAGGAAAGTCGGTATATGAAGCAAAAAATGACACAGAATGGAACACTACTGCTACTGCCGTTTTAAATCCGCTTTTTCATTCGGATGAAGGTTTTTATTTTACTGTTAAGATAAAGCTTCTCGACATTATCCCATCTACCGCAAAAATAGATAATATCAGGATTGCTCTTGCTAACAACAACGGAGTATTATACGATTTGGATGGCAATGAAATAGAGGGTGTTGCGAGAAAGGCAGATGCTACTGAGGTAGAAACTGCAATTGTTACCACTACCGAAAAGGTTAAAATTGACGAAGAGGATATTGAAAGTAGTGTAATAGACACAAGAACCATAATTATACTTTGTTCTGTATGTGGTGCGGCACTTTGTATAATAGCGGTATCTATTGTTTTTATGGTATACACCTCAAAGACTTCATCATCTAAAAGCACAATAAAGCATATAAAAAACGAAGATACCTCCTAAGATAAACATTCGGCAGAAGGATAAGCAATATTCGATAAAACTATCACAGTTCATCAATAGCTTAATAATTTTGAGGACTCGTATTCCGAGTCCTTTATTTTTTTGCTTTTTCGGTGCATAATATAAAAAAATACAGGAGGAAATAAAAATGAAGAAAATAGCATTTTTTGATGCTAAGCCCTATGATATTACAAGTTTCAGGCGCTATGAAAACGAGGAGATAAAATTCCGCTTTTATGAAAATAAACTTAACCCTGATACAATGAGTATTGCAGCCCAATATGATGGTGTGTGTGCCTTTGTAAATGATACTTTAAACCGTGACGTTATAAATTATTTAGGTGAAAACGGAGTGGGTGTAATAGCACTCAGGTGTGCGGGATATAACAATGTTGATTTAAAGGCGGCGCAAGGCAAAGTGAAAATATACCGAGTACCCGCATATTCTCCGCATGCAATAGCAGAACATACAATGGGAATGATTTTAATGCTGAATCGTAAACTTCATAGAGCCTATATTCGTACACGTGACCATAATTTCTCGCTAGAGGGTCTTACCGGTTTTGACCTTTACGGGAAAACGGTAGGTATTATCGGCACAGGTAAAATAGGTTGTTGCTTTGCTGATGTTTGCAAGGGGTTTGGAATGAAGGTATTTGGCTTTGACCCATATAAAAACAGTAATTTTTGCGGGGAGTATTGCAATCTTGACGAGCTTCTTTCAAGTAGCGATATAATATCACTCCATTGTCCTTTAACTAAAGAGAATAAGCATATTATAAATTCTGATACAATATCCAAGATGAGGGATGGGGTTTATATTATAAATACGTCACGTGGAAAGCTGGTCGATACTGCAGCACTTATCGAAGGAATTAAAGAGGGGAAAGTAGGCGCTTGTGGGCTTGACGTTTACGAAGAAGAAACTGCATTTTTCTTTGAGGATAAATCGGATGAAATAATATTGGACGATAATCTTTTAAGACTTATTGCGATGCCTAATGTCCTTGTTACATCACATCAGGCGTTTCTAACAAAAGAGGCACTCGATACAATCGCTCAGGTAACTGTACAAAATTTTGCAGACTATTTTAACAGTTGCGAGAGCAAAAATGAGGTGGTTGCAAAATAGGTAAAAAAATGGTATAATTCTTTTGTGTAAACAGATAGAATTATACCCTACATAAATGAGTATGGTTTTTATGATTGTTCTTCAGGATAATTTTTAGGTGATATGATGTCAACAAAAATGTATATAATACGGCACTGTGAAGCCGAAGGAAATGTAAAGCGTATCTTTCAAGGTGGCGTTGATTTGGATATAAGCGACACTGGAAGAAAACAGCTTGAGTTTTTAGGTAAACGGTTTAAGAATATAGCGGTTGATGCGGTTTATTCCAGCCCTCTCATAAGAGCAATGAAGACGGCTCATAGCGTCGCTGACAGCAAAGGACTTGATGTAATACCCTTTGCCGATTTAATAGAAGTAAGAGGCGGTGTGATTGACGGAAAACCAATAGCCGAGAGCTTTAAAAAGATTCCGGGTCTTGCATATACCTGGGATAACTGTCCTCAGGATTTTTGCCCTGAAGGGGGCGAACCTATGAGGGAAGCGTATGAACGCATATGGAACGCAGTGTTGGAAATTGCAAAGCAAAACAAGGGCAAAAATACTGCGGTAGCGACTCATGGCGGAGTTATTCGCTGCCTTATGTGCAGAATTATGTTCAATGATATAAACTTCTTAAAGGATGTCGAGTGGTCTGAAAATACCGCCGTATCACTTGTTGAGTTTGACGATGACTTAAACGCACAAATAGTCTTTTCAAACGATCGCAGTCATGTTCCTGATGAATATATGCCCAAACGTAATAAAATTTCTGAATTTATGAGGGGGGACGTTGAATGATTATAATGTCTGCTGACTTGGGCCTTGCAAGAACAGGTGTCGCAGTATCGGATAACGGCGAGAGTTTTGCATTTCCAAAGACAGTTATAACAGAATATAATACTCAACGCCTCATAGAAAAACTCATTACCTGCTCGAATGAATACGGCGCAGAGCTTGTAGTTATGGGACTACCTAAAAATATGGACGGCACAGAAGGCGAAAGGGCAAATAAGTGCAGGGCCATAGCCAAAGAGTTCGAGGAAAAAAGTGGAATAAAAACTGTTTTATGGGATGAACGATGTACTACCGTCACGGCGCATAACATCCTTAATATGAACGATAAAAGAGGTAAAAAAAGGAAAGAAACGGTAGATGCCGTAGCGGCGGTAATAATACTTGAAAATTATCTTCAGGCTCGAAAAAATCGATAATAAAAAAACAGGTTCAATTTTTAAGTTGAACCTGTCTATTTTTTTATCTGTTTCTTTCCTGTATTTTAGACTTTTATTAAAGTATTATCAGTTCGGTTATAAATACCGAGATACAAGCAAGTATTGAAACTGTAAAAAGGCCTTGCTTAAAGTAAGCGGCAATCAGCGCAACTAAAAAGCCGATAAATGCAGAAATGGGGTCTTGTGTGGCAGTGAGAATGGCAGGGAAGACCATAACAGAAAGAGTAACATACGGTACATAATAAAGGAACGATTTTATGTATTTGTTTTTGATTTCAGTTCGTATAAGAGCTAGAGGCAGCATCCTTATAAGATAGGTTACGGCCGCCATTATAAGTATATAAATATATATGTTTTTCATTATTTCTCTGCCTCCTTTTCTTCTTTAAGCGGGAAAAATACAGCGGCAGCTGCTGCAATTATTATTGTTAAAACAATAATTTTAAAGCCCGAAGGAATTTCTTTTAGAATGGGAGTTACTGAGAAGAGTGTGCTTAAAACCATAGAAATAATTATAATTCCCA
>JAGAZW010000238.1 GCA_017939855.1 Clostridia bacterium
ATATATAAAATTAAGATATTCTCTTACCTTCATATCCACATAAAGAGGAGGAATTTCAGGAAGATAGCCTATTCTGCGTTTTGCAGCTTCGGGATTATCAATGATATCATATCCGTCAATCTCGACCTTGCCTGCGGTCATTGAAAGATAGCCTGTAAGGATATTCATAATTGTGGACTTACCTGCGCCGTTAGGTCCCAAGAAGCCTACAATTTCACCTCTATCAATAGAGAAGCTCACATCGTTTACCGCAAGATGAGTGCCATACTTTTTGCTAATACCGGTAACCTCTATCATAATTTATACCTCCAAAACAGAGTAAAGCAAACTGCTTTTTGATAATATCAGACAAATTTATATATTTTGTAAATAAAGTATAAACTTTGTATGATAAACTAATTTATTATACAATATTTCCAGACATTATTCAAGTAAAATGTGAGCTATCTGCCACCGAGCCAAAAAACCTTCCGCTTAAAAGATATAAAGCAGAAGGTTTTATTATAATTATTGGGGAATTACCCTTGCCACAAGACAATTTCCTTCGAAAAAAGGGTCTTTTTAAGATCTATTATTCGCTGATTGGAGGAGCCACGAAATTTCAATGTTATATCCTTTTTTTCTTCCACGAATCTGCCGTCCACCAACACATCAATAAGGCAAAGTATTTCTTCTGTTTCCTCGCAATACGCTCGACTTTCGGCATCCCGTAATTCTTCAAAGGTAAAACCCGTAAAAGCCCAGATTGTTTTATTCGGAAACTCCTTTTTTACTCTTTTTAAAAAAGGCAAAAGTTCTTTCTGATTTTCACACTCAAAGGGCTCTCCGCCTAATACGGTAAGACCGGAAATATAAGAAGGTATTAACATTTTAATTATTTCATCCTGGGTTTTCGGGGTGAATTCATTTCCGTAATCAAAAGCCCATGTTTCAGGCTGAAAGCAGTTTTTACATCTGTTTCGGCATCCCGAAACAAAGAGCGAGACCCTCACTCCGGGACCGTTGGCAATATCACATTTTTTTACAGCTCCGTAATACATTACAGATGCAACACTCTTTCCTTTATTTCTTGCGTTCTTCCCTGATTCCAATATTGAGTGCCTATATAACCGCAGGTGCGACGGGCAACATTCATTTTGTCCTGGTCGGTATTTTGACAATTAGGACACTTCCATATAAGCTTACCGTGGCTATCCTCCTCAACCGCAATTTCGCCGTCAAACCCGCAAATCTGACAGTAGTCGCTTTTGGTGTTGAGCTCGGCATACATAATGTGATCATAGATAAACTGCATAACCGCTATTACCGCATCCAAATTGTCCTTCATATCCGGTACCTCAACATACGAGATAGCACCCCCCGGAGAAAGAAGTTGAAATTCTGATTCAATGGCCAGTTTTTCAAAGGCATCGATAGGTTCGGTTACATGTATATGATAACTGTTGGTTATATAGTTTTTATCGGTTACACCTTCAATTATACCAAAACGCTTTTGCAGACATTTTGAGAATTTATATGTGGTACTTTCAAGCGGAGTTCCGTAAAGGGAATAGTCTATATTTTCTTCTGCCTTCCATTTAGCAGTATATTCATTCAGCTTACGCATAACCTCCAGACCAAATTCCTTACCCTCAGGCTCGGTTAGTTTTCTGCCGATCACACTGTACACACACTCCCAAAGACCTGCATATCCGAGTGACAAGGTCGAATAACCGCCATGAAGATATTTATCTATGGTTTCACCCTTTTTAAGACGCAGTAGCGCACCATGCTGCCATAAAATAGGTGCCGCATCCGAAAGAGTGCCGGAAAGTCTCTCGTGACGTGCCTTGAGGGCCCTATGACAAAGCTCCATACGCTCATCGAAAATTTGCCAAAACTTATCTATGTCCTTATCTGCCGAAAGACCGATATCCACTAAATTAACGGTTACAACTCCCTGATTAAATCTGCCGTAATACTTAGGGTTACCCGCTTCATCAACATAAGGAGTTAAAAAGCTGCGACAACCCATACAGGTATAGCAGTGTCCTTCACCATTTTTGTCGACCTTATTCTGAAGCATAATTTTTTCAGAAATATAATCGGGCACCATTCTTTTTGCGGTACACTTTGCTGCCAGTCGTGTTAAATAAAAATACTTTGTTCCCTCTTTTATATTATCCTCTTCAAGCACATAAATCAGTTTGGGAAATGCCGGTGTTATCCAGACACCCTTTTCGTTTTTAACACCCTGATAGCGCTGCTTTAAGGTTTCCTCGATTATCATTGCAAGGTCATGCTTTTGCTGTTCATTTTGTGCCTCATTAAGATACATAAACACCGTAACGAACGGAGCCTGACCGTTGGTTGTCATCAGTGTTACAACCTGATACTGTATCATCTGAACGCCCTTGCGGATTTCTTCTTTTAAACGACGCTCGGTTATATGGTCAATCTGCTCCTCGTTAAGAGCTATACCGGTTTCCTGCGATTCCTCGATCACCTCTTTTTTCAGCTTCTTACGGCTTACGTCGACAAAGGGAGCAAGATGTGTAAGGCTTATACTCTGACCGCCATACTGACAGGAAGCAACCTGAGCTATAATCTGCGTCGCAATATTACAAGCGGTCGAAAAGCTATGGGGTTTTTCTATGAGTGTCCCGCTGATAACCGTCCCGTTTTGAAGCATATCTTCTAAATTTACAAGGTCGCAGTTGTGCATATGTTGAGCAAAATAATCGGCATCGTGGAAATGGATTATTCCACTCTCGTGCGCCTCAACAATGTCAGACGGCAACAAAATTCTCTTGGTTATGTCCTTGCTTACCTCACCTGCCATATAATCACGCTGAACACTGTTTACAGTAGGAT
>JAGAZW010000239.1 GCA_017939855.1 Clostridia bacterium
ACTAGGAGGAAAATTTATGTCTTTTCAAACAGAATCTGTAAAATGCGGAGATACTGTCGCAACTATTCACACAACAATGGGTGATATTAAAGTAAAGCTGTTTCCACAACAAGCTCCAAAGGCTGTAGAAAATTTTGTTACCCATGCTAAAAGTGGCTACTATGACTGAATCATATTCCATAGATTTATTAATTATTTTATGATTCAGGGCGGTGACCCAACAGCTACAGGTATGGGCGGAGAATCTATTTGGGGCAAAAGTTTTGAGGATGAATTTGATGTAAGACTTCATAATATTCGTGGAGCTCTTTCTATGGCTAATGCCGGTCCATCGACTAATGGAAGTCAGTTCTTTATCGTTCAGGCAGACACTGTGCCGTCAAATATGATTTCACAAATGGCAGATATCCCAGAGTCTTATCCTGCAGACACCGTTGAAGATTATAAAAATCTGGGCGGTACACCCTGGCTTGATTTTCGTCACACTGTATTCGGGCAGGTTGTTGACGGAATGAAAACGGTAGATGAAATTGCCGCAACACAGGTAGGTGCCAACGATAAACCTGTTAATGATATTGCAATCAACAGTATTGAAATAGAAATAGCAAAATAGCTAATTGATAAAATGGGGGCTAAAGCTTGAAAAAGAAAATAATAAAAAACGCACTTTTTTGGCTTATGCTTTCAGGTCTTGTGGGCTTAATCGGCGCAGCCATAGGAGTTTTGTTTGTAAAATCGGTCAGCTTTGCAACCTCTTTAAGACAAGAAAATCTATGGCTTATAGCTTTGCTTCCAATTTTGGGCGTTATATCGGTTATAATATATAAATCGGCACGTCTTGGCGATATTGGAACAAACTGTGTCTTTGAAAGTGTAAAAAACGAAAAAAAGGTACCGATCCTTTTAGGACCCGCTGTTTTTTTAGCTACCTGTCTTGCCCATCTGGGTGGAGCTTCTGTTGGAAGAGAAGGTGCCGCATTGCAAATAGGAGGCAGTCTTTCGTCGGCAATAAGTAAGCTTTTTCATTTGGATGAGCAGCACCGCCACACACTTTCTATCTGCTCAATGGCCGCTTTGTTTTCAGCCGTTTTCGGCACACCCTTAGGCGCCTGTGTTTTCTCTATAGAGGTCATAAGACTTGGACGTTCATTTATAAAAGTGTTTTTCCCTGCCCTAATTTCAAGTCTGGTTGGATACGCTGTATCTTTGGGACTTGGACTCCACCCCGAGCGCTTTAAACTAACCGAATTTTCGGACTATGGTATTGTGACTATTTTAAAGACGGTTGTAATAGCCGTAACGGCCGCTGCGATAAGTATCATTTTTTGTGGCAGCTTAAAATTGAGTCATAAGCTTTTTAAAAAAATACTTAAAAATGAATATTTACGAATAGCTGTGGGTGGCGTAATTATTGTTGTTTTGACATATCTTGTGGGCAATACCGACTTTAACGGCAGCGGTATAGAAATTATCGGGAATGTGTTTGACGGCAACGGTGTTGCAAACGAAGTTTTTTTGATAAAAATTTTATTCACCGTAATTTCCATAGGCTGTGGATTTAAAGGCGGCGAAATCATTCCTACTCTCTTTATAGGAACTACGCTAGGTGCCGCCGTTGCAGCAGCCTTAGGACTGCCCTTGGATTTTGGTGCATCGATTGGTATGTCAGCACTTTTTGCAGGGGTTACAAACTGTCCTGTCGCAACCGTTTTTCTATGCGCAGAGCTTTTTGGCGGTGTGGGCATTTTATGGATCATACTCGCTTCGGCACTAGGATTTTTGCTTTCAGGAAATATAAGTCTTTATACGAGCGAAAAATTCAGTCTTTTA
>JAGAZW010000030.1 GCA_017939855.1 Clostridia bacterium
ATGCCAAATATGCAGAACAGCTTTTCGGTAGTATGTTTGCTGATTGGCAGGTCATAGTTGAGGCGGTAAATAAATTTAATAAAGATATGGAGGCAGACTTTTCGGAGGCTGCTTTTTCTATGCCTGAAAATAGTGCAGAGGGCGATTATGGGGTTGAGGGTGATATCGACCCCACCCAAACCGCCCAAGCGCCGCAGGGTGGAAACGAAGTCCTGTTTGATGAGGAAGTGCCGCCTGGAAGAATAGAAAGACAAAAGCGCATAGTTGAGGTGGCAAAAAAACTTGACAGCGATCTTAATGTTGTGTGGGTGAACAAATCCGACCTTTGTGGTAAAAACGGATTGTTTATGAGAGAAACCAATACAATCTATCTTGCCAAGGATATTAAGCTGCCGCAAATGTATGTGGAAGTGTTTAAACACGAGTTTGTCCACAGACTTGAAAGCAGAAGATTATACAACTCTTTCAAAAATTATCTTATAAACAACAGTAGGATATTTGAAAAGTATGTAAGGGCACAACTAAAACAAATATACGGTGAAGAGTTCAGAGGTAGCCGAGAGGAAGCGATTCGCGAATTATCGGAATTTTACAGAAAGGATTTCGTCGAGGGCGAAAACTCCGAAAAGGTTAAAAAGGAGATAAAAGAAAACTTCAACCACGAAATGGCGCTTCGGGAGATTATAGCCGATTTTGTGGGAGATGTCCTCTTTAAAGGCAAAAAGAACCGTGCAGATATAGCACAGTTCTTAGCGGACTAAGATATAATGGCGGTAGGAAAAATCGAGGGCTCGGTAGATTTCTTTGAGGAATTGGCAACCGATAATAGGGGGCTTGTTCAAAAATTTATTGATATAATTAAGGATCTTATCTCACGTATTGATTTAGTGTCAAGAAACAGAACGATAAGAGAAGACCTGGAATATATCGAACAACGCCTTATGCGTGTTTACCGGTCAAGAGATTCCAAGAAGGCGGCCGAGAAGGCACCACACGAGCAGTATATGTCGAGGAGATTAACGAACAATGATCTTGACGAATATTTGTCCGCTGGGAATCGGAAAAACAAAAATAAAATTGCGGCGGTCAATGCTGGTAAGAAAGTAATACTTACATCAAAACAAGAAATAACAGATTTTATCAACGATTCTATCGAAAAAAAGGCTGGTGATACGACGGTTGCTTATGGAAAGGTAAATGATAGATTAGCGGATGCGGTATTTAGAGAAAGCAATGGCAAAATTAAAATAAAAGATAATTATCTTGAACTTATCCCAACTGATTTGCAACATGCCTACGAAGAACATAGTAAAGCTAAACAGGAGGGCGATATTGACCTTGAACGCAGTGATTTTGAAAATATTCCTGAGTATTTAGACTCTTTCACAGAAGTTTTATATGCTATTGAATATAGTTCAGGCAATGTAAAAGTCTGTATAAGCAAACAACTGCCTAATGGTAGAGTTTTGATAATAGAAACTGTATCTAAAAGTAGGGGCTCCTTGCAGTTTAAAAACGCTATCGGTGTCAGTGAAAATAAGTATCAGGAAGAGTATATTGGTAAATATAAAAAAAGAGTCGAAACGACTACCAGGGGGAACGAAAGTTCCAATAACTCCCTGCGTGACGCATCGAACTCTAATAACAGTATACCCGAAAACGAGCTTACTGTCAATACTAATATATCCGAAGAAACCGAAAATTATACCGAAGGTATAGAAATGAGTAACGGAGAGTTTTCTTCCGGCTCACCTATGCAGAGAGCGAGAGACAACAGTGTTGACAAATACGGATTAAAACAGGATAATGTAAGTAGAGCAAATAAGCCAGGTGAACTGATAAATGAGTATTATTATGCGTTGGATAAAGGTGAATGGAAACTGTTTTATAACGCAATCGCCAAGAGCGGTTATCTTGCTACTGCAAATGTAGGGGTGGTTGCCCCAATTGTGGTAAACAATAAGCTAATTATTGCCGAAAGAAAATATGCAGGTAAAGATGCTCATGATTATGTGGTTATAGATGCATTTCAAATTCAAGAATTGTATGACGGAGATTTGCTTGATTTTGTAAAGAAATTATTTGACACAGGAGATTTGATTTATGACAGACAAACAATGTATCAAAATTTATCTCGAATTCTTAAAAGAAATCAGTCGCCAGGGGTACTCACAAGATTTGATGCAGATAGCCAGCGATATGTTATTGGTAGTTCCGCCAAAATCGTTGGAAATGGCAGCCAAGAAATTCACCGAGATAGCCAAGAAGGGGTTGCCGGAGAAAGAGTATCATTCCGAGATAAGCAGAGTGTTCAAAGAAATAATGAATTATTAAATATTAAAAAGGGTCAGTATTCCTCCGGCTCACCTATGCAGAGGGCGAGAGATCAAAGCTCGACACACTTGGGAGAAGATTTAAAAGATACTCCCGACCATTTAAAACCCGCATCTGAAAGAGAGTGGTCTGCATTTGTTCGTTCTTTTGCAAATCAGACAAATGGGTTGAAAGACGGTCAGGAAAAGAGTATAATAATTATCACGGCCGAGTCACATTACTTTGTTAATGCTGATGGATATATGCGTGGAAATATATTGGTTAAAACATCAATAGACAACTATAATGAAGGAGTTGAGTTTTATGGCTCTGTCTCAATCACAAAAAACATTGATTACGCAAATGAAGAATATGGGAATAGACCAGGAGACAACAGTATCAGCAGCGATAGTTTTGAAAACGGACAACGAGATTCAGGAACTGCTGGATTGGATGGATTCGATGAAAACAGTCCCGACGCCCCAAGATATACTGTTAAAAGTAAAGATACTCGTAGAAAAGAGATAAGGGAAACCTGGGAAAAATTATCAAACGATATAAAGAATAAAAATGGTCAATACTCGTCTGGTTCGCCAATGCAAAAGGCAAGTGAAAATCTTGCAAGATATGAAAACGGAGAAATAAGCCGAGAAGAATATCTTGAGGAAAACGATAAGCTTTACGGTGAGGCGATAGAAAAATACGGTGCTTTTGAGCAAGGTGAGAATGCAAAATCTCCAATTTCAGTGCCCCAAAAGGTAGCCGACAATAAGCCCACAGAACGATTTGTAAGAACGGTTATTGAAACGGGAAGACTTACCAATGATATGGTAGAAAGTATTGAAGTCGAGATTTTAACGGGCGGTTTTTCTTATGAAGTTGTGTCAGATGAAACGGCAATTAAAAAAGCAAACGCCGCCATAGAAAACGGTACGGCCGAGGACCGATGGCAAGAAGTAGTAAACGGCAGAAGTATCAACAAAAACGATATTGCCATAGGTGAACAGCTTCTCTCGGAGGCCATAAAACTCGGTGACAGTAAAAGAGTACTTGAATTATCCGCAGAACTTGCAGATATATTTACAAGAGCAGGGCAGGCAGTTCAATCGGCTCGTCTTTTGAAGAAAATGACAGGTGCCGGCAGGGTTGTAGCAGCTCAAAGGTATGTACAAACATTGAACAAGGATCTGCGTCAAAAATATGGTGATGATATGCCGCCTATAAAAATCAGCGTTGAAGCGGCACAGGTTATACTGAAACTCTCAAACTATAACTAAAGCTTTTTGTCCACTGGCAGAGCCAGTGGATTTACTATCATAAAAATATGCACCCAAAAAGCGTATAACTTTTTGGGTGCATATTAAAAAGATTGCGGTTATTTTGCCATTAAAAAAGAACTTATAAATTTAGAAAATCTTTCCTATAGTTAAGACCGAACGATTCGGCAACTGCTTTTAGCTCGGTGTCAAGAATAGTATTGATATGCGGCATTTGCGCAATAAGCATATAAAGCTTAGCGGCTTTTTCAACAGTTTCTATCAAACCGAACGCTTCATCAATATTTTTTCCGGCACCGTAAATGCCATGAAGAGCCCAAACAACTAAGCGGAATTCTTCCATCTTTTTAGCGGTTGCTTCACCAATTTCATTATTGCCGCAAACCATCCAGGGCAAAACACCTATGCCGTCAGGGAATACGACAATACATTCGGTACACATTTCCCAAATAGTATGAGTAAACTTTTTGTCATCAAGTTCATGAATGTGTGTCATCGCAAGGGTATATGTCGGATGTGTGTGCATAATAACACGGTTATTCGGGTCATGCTTTAAACGCACAATATGGCTCATAAGGTGGGCCGGGAGTTCGCTTGTAAAACGACCCCCATCACGATATCCCCAAAGAAGCTCTGCTGTTGTACCGTCTTCGGCGATGCGGATAATTCCCAAGTTGGTTTCAAGATCGTATTCAACGTTTTTAAAATACTTTCCTGTGCCGGTAACTATAAATATTTTACCAATAAGTTCAGAAGCGTTAAAGCCGATTGGAATGGTGCGAATTACCTTATTTATATCAAGATACTCAGCTACTTCAGTCTCATCAAGCATATAACTTATGTTACCGCCGTTACGTTCATCCCAACCTTGACGGTACATATTAGAGCATACACTCTGCATTTCCTTTACAAACGGTGCTGATAAAATGTCTTTCATTAGATTTTCCTTCTTTTTGCTAAAATTTCTTTTTCATAATTTTTAATTATTTGGAACCACTCACCATCTGCGGGTGCTCCACACCTTTTGCAGTATTCTTCCCAAATGTCGCCCAGAGGCATAGTTTTGAATTCTTCTTGGCGAACCATAAGTTCGGTCCAGTTGTCAGAGTCTTGCATTTCGGTAAGACTTTCGTTTGGGGTGAGAAGTGCAAAAAGTAAAGCTTTTTGTATGTTTCTAAAGCCGGTTACCCATGCAGAAATGCGATTGATAGATGCATCGAAATAATCAAGAGCAATTTTAACTCTACCGCTATCAAGAGCACCGGTTCTCACAATTTCTTTTGCTATTTCCTTTGTTTCGTCGTCAAAGAGAACAACGTGGTCAGAGTCCCAACGGATGGGTCTGGTTATATGTAAGGCAATTTCGTCAAAGAAGGTAAGTAATGCAGGTATTTTATCAGATACCATTTCGGTAGGATGATAGTGACCGTTATCCATAAGAGGAATACACTTATCTTTGTTTGCTGCGGCATAGGAAAGAGAAAACTCGGCACTGCCGACGGTATAAGCTTCAACGCCAATACCGAAAACTTTAGATTCTATACAAGGCTTAACCTTTTTAAAATCGTAGGGTTCAGAAAGAATTTCGTCAATGGATTCTTTGTATCTCATTCGTGGACCTAAACGGTCAGCGGGAATATCCTTAAAACCGTCACCGGTCCAGATATTCATAACACATTCCTGACCAAGTTCATCGGCAAGATATTGAGAAATTCTAATACAAGCCTTACCGTGTTCAATCCAAAACTTTCTGGTATCAGGGTTTGGAGAGGAGAGGGTAAGAGGATCGCACATAGGATGTGAAAAGAAAGTAGGGTTAAAGTCACAACCTAAGTTTCGTTCCTTGCAAAAATCTACCCACTTTTTAAAATGTTTTGGTTCTATCTTATCCCTGTCAACCCAACCGCCATTTTCAGAATCAAAAATTGCATAACAAGCATGCAGGTTGAGTTTTTTTGTTCCGGGACAAAGTTTAAGAACTAAATCGATGTCATCCATTAGCTCTTCCGGAGTTGTAGCACGACCGGGGTAATTACCGGTCGTTTGAATACCACCGGTAAGAGGACCATCAGTTTTTTGATCGAAACCCTTAACATCATCGCCTTGCCAACAATGAAGTGCTACCGGAACCGACATTAATTTGTTTATAATAGCATCAGTATCAATGCCTATTGAAGCATATGCTTTTTTTGCGTTATTGTAATTATTCATTCTATTTCATCCTAATGAGTGAATTTGAATTTAAATTATCCTAAAATAGTGATAGGAATATAGTGGGGTGCCATCAAACCGTTAACGGTAGCTTGGATGGTAATACGGTTAATAGCTTTTACTTGTTCACCGGCAGTTATTTTCAAAGTCCATACAGTCTTATCATAAGTGCGTCCATAGGTTTCGTAATCAAGGTGGCGGACACCA
>JAGAZW010000240.1 GCA_017939855.1 Clostridia bacterium
ATTGAGATAGTGTAGATTTAAGCGACAGTACATTTCCAATGGTGACCGTATCTGTCACCATTCGTTTGTGTGAGCATAGGTCAGTTTGACCTCTCCTGATAGGACATGATCCAAGCAATTTCAACCGAAGTCATCTGATATTTTAATCTAAGGTAGGTGAAATCTACCCCAGATGCAGGGAAATTAGGGAATATTTTTAATCATCTATGTATATAGAAAACAACCATCTCTCACATATAGCAGCTTTGGAAGAAAAATATTCCCTATTTTCCCTACCTTGTAGTTCAGATGTATAAGTGAGTTAAGTGAGTGTTTTTAGCTTTTTTCCTATAACTTTTCTATATAGGGCTTCTTATAAGGGACTTTACTGCAAAAAGCTGATTTGACTCACTTTACTCACTCCCTTTTTATTTTTTCGGGTATTTACGCACCTCACGCACCCCCGCCCCAGGGCGGCATATCCCCCAGGGGTACCCGGCTCCGGCTGCGCTGGGGCTTTCCTGATCGTTTCCCATTTCCATATTATAATGTATATAAATAACTGATCCTGTCCAGCAAACCAGACCCGCCTCGGCATAAAATAATAAATTTGCATTTAATCTTGAATTTATTTTGCGTTTACTATTGACAAGTAAACGCAAGTGTGTTAATATACATATACCAACCGAAAGTAAATGCAACACACCCACAATACAAGGAGGACTTACAAATGACTGTCAAAGAATTGTGTAACCTGCTCCCCGATTTCGTCAAGATTAAGATTATCGGAATCGAAAAGGACATTGAAACGCTGCCCAGCGAACCTATTTTGATCCAGTGCATGGGCGATTATGAAGTGGAAACTATTCGCCCCAGTGCCCAGGACGAAATCATGGTATTTCTGAAAACCCAGTATGTAAAGCGTAGCAATTAAGGAGGTAGCCCAAATGAGCAACGCCGAATATATCACCCTCTGCACCCAGTACCAGGAATTGAAGCGGATGAAAGAAGAAATCACCGCCGAAATGGACGGGATTGCCGACCAGATCAAAACCGCCATGGGCACCGCCGAAACGGTGACCGCTGGACAGTACAAGATCCGGCATACCACCGTTAACGGTTCCCGGCTGGACTCCGCAGCACTGAAAAAGGCACTTCCCGACATTGCCGCCCGTTTCACCGTGGCAACCGTGCAAAAGCGTTTTAGTATCAATTAAAAAAAAAGCCCTGGGGAAAGCGGCAACTTTCACCCAGGGCAGCCCCAGACCGTAACAACCAAACCAGGGCGGAAACATTATAACAAATCCGCCCTACCAAATCAAGGAGGATTTTACAATGCACAAATATGAAGCAAATGTTAGATACATTGTTCTTAAATACGGCGGGTATCGTGAAAAACAAATTTTCAAAAACCCGCACACGCTGGAACGGGGCGAAACCTGGAACGACCTTCACAAGGTTATTTATGTTTTGCCCGTTCAGGAAGACCCGGACGGCTACCGGGCGGGATTCGCCGTTGACATTGTTACCCGTTCAATTTGTGGATAATATAGGAGGTTTGCACCATGAAAAAATTTGTTGATATTCTGGCGGACATCGCAGCCGCTAACGCACGGATCACCGATACCGCCGAAGCCGAAAAGAATCTTGATCGGGAGATCATGCGGACGGTGTACAAGACTGGAACCGAAGAAGAAAAAGCCGCCGCTTATGCTAACTATAAAGCCGCCGAAGCCCGCTACATTGCGGAGAAAGAAAAAAATACCCGCTTGTTGGTGCTGATCCAGGTGCTCCGGGATAACGCCGCACAAGCCTATTTTGCCGAAAATATCGGCACTATCTGCGACATCTGGAACCGCTACGCCGGGAAGCCCCACGGCGAAAAAACCGCCGAAAAAATCCGAAATGAGATCCGCCAGGCAATCAACGCCCGGGTATGGATTCACAATCGCTACGATACAGCGGAAATCGCCGTATATTTCGACCATGGTACCCGCTACCCGTTTACCGAACTTGTGTTCTGTCCGACCAAGGGCAGCGACAACAAACCCGCCCTTGTTAATAACA
>JAGAZW010000241.1 GCA_017939855.1 Clostridia bacterium
AAGGTTACGGCTTATGCCACCGCCATTAGTAACTTCAAGTGTACTCCATTTTTCAGGCAACCAGATGGTTGTGGTATTGTTTACGTGATCAACAGAATAACCAACCTCACCGTCTGCAAACACTTCATTATATTTTTTTAACTTAACTCCGTCAACAACAACAGAAGATGCAGAAATACCCTTTGCTATAACCGCACGTACTAAAGACTTCGAAGTATTAGAGATTTTTGTTGTTCCTTCTTTAGAACGGTCAGAAACATATTTTACTACTGTATCGGTATCCTTGTTATATTGTATTTCTCTGCGTGTTGTAGCAGGTGAAATTAATATACCTGCAACGCTTCCGTCTTCCATATTATTTCCAAGAACCAAATCGTTGGATACATTAACAGGAATTACAGATCCTGCTTTTAAATAAAGCGGTATTGTGCCCTCTGATGCTCTGGTAACAATCTCAGTTCCACCCTTAATGTTTTGACCTGTCCAGAAATCAGTCCAGTTATCATTAGGTAAAACAAGAGATTTTGAAATTCCGTATTCCTCGGTTACAGGAGCCACAAGAATATCTTCGCAGAACATATATAGTCCTTCGGTTTTTGCAAGGTGTGGCTGTTCGGGGAATGCGAGATTTAAAGGTTTAGCCATAAGATAATTGGTTCTGCTTCCTTCTATAGCACCACTGTATATCGCATCAATTAAATTTTCGCGTAACCAATAGTATTTCTGAAATTCTTTTGTTGCGGATTCACTGTAGTCCCAAGGAACTCTTGTAGTAGAACCGTGTGAACGGAAAAGAGGGTTAAATGCAGACCATTGTACCCATCTTCTGTATGTGTCTTCATTAGGCTGACCGCCTCTGCCGAGTCCGCCCATATCACTTCCCCAAATTGAAAAACCACTTGAGGATAAATTAAGTCCTGATGTTAAAGCTTTGCTTAGTCCCCACATAGTTGTATCGCAGTCACCAAGAAATTTAGCCATAAGCGATTGGCTACCTGCATAACCTGCACGGGCAAAGAGAATATAATCATCACCGTGATATTTCTCATATAATTCTTTAAAAGCTTTTTGGTAATAATATGCATATATATTATGCATCTCATCACCTGTTTTTCCGTTAGAAAATATAGTATCTATACCAACAGCATCCGCAAAATCTATCATTGCACCCTTTGTGCCGTATTTTAAATATTTAGAATACATATGATCAATTAAGATAGCAGATCTTTCGTCAGTAAAATCAATATAAGTCGCCGGATCATATATAAGTTCTTTATTGTATAATCGCTTTACAATAGGAGTTTCAGCCTTGCTTAATCCGGGGAAAGCATCCGTCAAGGTATTACTCCACAAATTATAGGCTGAATCGTGCCATGCAATTACCTTAGTGTCAGTTTTTTTAAGTAAGCTATGCACCATAGTATCTTTGTAAATTACACCTTCGACGAACATCGTCTGAATAGGTGTTCCTATTTTGGTGTAACCATCCATCATTTTTTGGAGTTCGTTTATATAATCTCCGCCATTTGCATTTTGGAAATAAACAGCGCTATTACCTGCCCAATAAGAAAATGCCCACTTTGGCGGTAGAATATTATATCCCGTAAGCTGCATATAAGAATCTAATCTGTCTGCCGCTTTACCTGTCCAGAAGTAAAGGTCCATTGTTTTTCCGTAGTTTTCCAATGTATACTTCTTACTGTCTGCTTTTCCTATATCTGCTTCAATAGCATAGGATGAATTAAAGAAAACCGAATAACCGTTTGTGCTATGCAAAAGCGGAATATTAGTATATGTCATATCCGTTTCCCATTGGGTCTCACTAAAAACATGATCTCCAGCATCTATATTCCATAGCAAACTTTTGGTCCCATTTCTAACCTGCTGGTCATAACGCTGTCCTAAACCTGTCAAGGTTTCCTTAGAACCTATTGTACCCTCTAATCGAGTTTTACGGAAATTATTATCCTTATCATAGCCTACTGAAAGTTGTTTCCCGGTAATTCGGTACACTATTGTATCTTTGTTGTAAATATCAAGTGACCAATTATTTTCCTTTTGACGTAACTTTACGCTTGTATTGTCACCAGCACTGCATACGAGAGCATCGTCCGATTTTGAATAATTAATTTCTTTAATTGAATCAGGCTCAAAATATCCCGCATCATCAGAGAAAAGTCTGAATCCGCCTTCTTTTGGAAATACCAGATAAAGTTTATATGTATTTGAATTTACCTTAAAATTCATCGTGAGTTTATCTGTTTCTTTTTCAACATTTATTAAATTATTAAGTCGGTACCAAACAACTCTCACATCTTCAGGAAGAGGTTTATTTGTGGGTGTTTCAACAATATTATGCTCTGAATCATCCACATAAGCCGCAACTGAACCACCTATCGCGGTAAAAGCTATAGCAAAACAACATATAAAAATCAATACTTTAGTTAAATTTTTCATTTTTGCCTAATCTCCTTTAATGTTTACTCACCTGTTATACCGCTTCGCTCGATGCTTTCAACGAATTGTCGTTGGAAAACAACATACAAAATAAGCATGGGTATAATCGAAAGAAAAGTACCTGC
>JAGAZW010000242.1 GCA_017939855.1 Clostridia bacterium
ACCTCTCGAACGCTGGATATATGCCATTTTATAATTGCCCCAGGAAAGCTCAGAGCGAATTGCATTTATGTTAGGTCTGCCATCCTCCAAAAGATTTATCTGGTTGTATTCTATACCAAAATCTCTGAGTGAACCGTCGGTATTTTTATCGATTCCGAAAACACCTGTTATAGTATCATAGGGTCTACCTGTAAGGCAGAGGACCTTGTCTCCCGGGCGAAGAATACCGAAAAGCGCTACGGTTAAAGTATGGGTACCTGATGCGAAGCTATGTCTTATAAGCGCATCCTCAGCGCCCATACATTCTGCCATAATCTTATCTAGCGTATCCCTTCCAATATCGCCGTAACCGTATCCGGTAGAAACGCCCAAATGCGCCTCGCTCACACGGTTTTTAATAAAGGCGGCAAGTACCTTCTGTTGATTATATTCAGTAATTTTTTCTATTCCTTCAAACTGCTCTTTGCTTAATTGAGTAGCCTTTTTATCATATTCAAGAAGTCTGGGGTCAAAATCAAAAAAACTCATCTGTTTGATTATTCCTTTCTCTAATCCAATATCCTGCTTCATAAATTTTAAAAAAGCCGTTTTTATAATAAAACTTTAATAAATCATCTTTACAACAAACCATCATCTGTTTACCGTTGTTTTGAGCTATAGCCGATTTCAAAGCTACCGTACCAAAACCCTTTTCAAAGCTTACTATACCGTTAAGCATACAATAATCGTCGGCATTTAAGGTTACGGCAAGGCACCTGTTTTTCATTGCGAAGCACTTGAGTGTACCTTTATTTAATCTGCGGCAAAAATCCACAGCAAAAAACTCATAGTCGGGAAGTCTGAACCCGCCTTTTTTAAGCATCTCATAAACCTCATCACTTTTAAGAATGTCTGAAGGATATGCGACCTCTTGCGTGTTGTGGGTTATCAAGACATTGACCTTTTCTATATTATCTAAGTCAAGATTTCTCAAGGTTTCAATATCTGAAA
Source organism: Clostridia bacterium (assembly GCA_017939855.1). Taxonomy (GTDB): domain Bacteria; phylum Bacillota; class Clostridia; order Oscillospirales; family Acutalibacteraceae; genus UBA737. The sequence continues at coordinate 991 of JAGAZW010000242.1, forward strand.
AAATTGATTTAGGATTTATAAAATTTAAAAAAGATTTCAATTCTTGTATGTCGCAAGATAGGTTTTCTATTACAACATCAAGATCTAAAAGTGATATAAAGGCTTGTCCGTTGTTCTGCGAAAAAATCTCAGCTTCAGGGTATGACGAAAAAACATTTCTGATTTTAAGTCCTTGTGCCGAAGGGCTTCGCATTAAAGGTAAGCTATCAGCTCTTTCTATCACTGTTTTTCACCACTTGCGATATATGATATCATATATTCAGCAAGGCTAAGAGCTGAGTCAATGTCGGCTTTGTCGCATACGCTCGAAGCTGAATGTATATACCGACAAGGCACCGATAGCGCAATAGTTCTGATTCCTTCTCCCGTTAAATGAACAGCTCCCGAATTATTGCCTCCTGTAACTGCCGCCTTTGGCTGACACTTTATACCGCTTTTAAATGCAGCATTATAATACTCCCTATCATAAACGGTAGCCTTATCCATAAAGGACACCGCCGCACCGCAGCCTAACTTGCAAACGGTTTTTTCTCGGTCCATGTGGGCCATATCGGCAGCGGTAGTACCTTCTAAAATTATCGCACTTTGGGGCATTAGTGAAAATGCGGCGACTCTGGCTCCACGAAGTCCCACCTCTTCTTGAGTAGAAAAGACGGCGTAAAAATCATATTCATTATAGCTTTTTATTAACTCAATGAGTATTGCACATCCCACACGGTCATCGAGCGCTTTGCAAAGGATCTTATCCTCGGTTTCATAAAATTCCGAGCATATTACAGCAGTGTCGCCTAAAGATACTACGGCCTTTGCATCGGTCTCGGTTTTTGCACCGATATCAATATACAGTTCATCGACTTTCGGAAGCTTTTTTGCCTGTTCTTTCTTTGATAGATGAACAGGCTTCATTCCTATAACTCCGAAAAGTTGACCGTTTATTTTTACCTTTCTGTTTATAAGCGAGGCGGTTTCAATGCCACCGACAGTCTGAAACTTCAAAAAGCCTTCGCAGGTAATCGAGGTTATAATAAGACCTACTTCATCCATATGAGCGTCAAGCATTACCTTTTTTTGAGGTCTTTTTTTGCCCTTTTTAAAAGCGATTATGTTGCCTAAATTATCGATATGATATTCGCAATAATCTTTAATTTGGCGGGTTATAAACTCTCTTACATTGTCTTCATTGCCGCTAATGCCGTCTATCATACAAAGAC
>JAGAZW010000243.1 GCA_017939855.1 Clostridia bacterium
GCAACTTCTTACCGAAAAGCAATATCAGGATATGCGTGAAAAGTATGAAGATGATTTCGAGGCCGGTATGGGCGCAGAAGCTATAAAGAAGCTTCTTTGCGAAATTGACCTTGATAAAAGCTGCAATGAATTACGTGCAGAGCTTGAAGAAGCTTCGGGTCAGAAAAGAGTTAGAATACTAAAGCGCCTTGAAGTTCTGGAGGCGTTCCGCATATCAGGCAACCGTCCCGAGTGGATGATACTTGATGTTATTCCGGTAATTCCACCCGATCTTCGTCCTATGGTTCAGCTTGACGGCGGCAGATTTGCAACCTCGGATCTTAATGATCTCTACAGACGTGTTATTAACCGAAATAATCGTTTAAAGAAGCTTTTAGAGCTTAATGCTCCCGATATCATTGTTCGTAACGAAAAGCGTATGCTCCAGGAGGCAGTTGACGCACTTATTGACAATGGCCGTCGAGGCAAGCCCGTAACCGGTCCTAATAACAGAGCATTAAAATCGCTTTCAGATATGCTTAAGGGTAAACAAGGACGTTTCCGTCAAAACCTTCTCGGAAAACGTGTTGACTATTCGGGACGTTCGGTTATCGTTGTAGGTCCTGAGCTTAAGATGTATCAGTGCGGTCTTCCTAAGGAAATGGCACTGGAGCTCTTTAAACCCTTTGTTATGAAACGCCTTGTTGAAACTAAGGCTGTTACCAATATTAAAACTGCAAGAAAGATGGTAGACAGAGCATCTCCTGAAATATGGGACGCTTTGGAGCTGGTTATTAAAGAGCATCCTGTTCTTCTTAACCGTGCGCCAACACTTCACAGACTGGGTATCCAGGCGTTCGAGCCGGTACTTGTTGAAGGTAAAGCATTAAAGCTGCATCCTCTTGTTTGTACAGCATATAATGCCGACTTCGACGGTGACCAGATGGCGGTTCACGTTCCCCTTTCTGCAGAAGCCCAGGCAGAAGCAAGATTCTTGATGCTTGCTGCTAATAACCTTCTCAAGCCTTCTGATGGTAAGCCGGTTGCTGTTCCTACCCAGGATATGGTACTGGGTTCATACTATCTTACTATAGTTAAAACGGAAGAAGACGGTACTAATAAGGTCTTCAGAGATAAGAATGAGGCCTTAATGGCATACGATGACGGTATAGTAGGACTTCATGCGCCTATCCGTGTTCGTATGTACGATGGTAAAGGAAATTCTTCGCTTATCTGGTGTACTGTGGGTATGATCATATTTAATGAATCTATCCCTCAGGATTTAGGTTTCGTAGATCGTAGCGAAGGCTCTAAGGATGCCTTTAATCTTGAGTGGAATTTCTCACTCAAGGATCCATCAAAAAATATGGTTGAAAGCAACGACGATATTATTCAAAACAAGGTTGGCAAGAAGCAATTAGGTAAAATCATTGACCGTTGTATTGATATGCACGGAACAAGTGAATCGTCCATAGTTCTTGATAATATTAAGGCTACCGGCTTTAAGTTCTCAACCAAGGGCGCCATTACCGTTGCTGTTATAGATGCTGTTATTCCTCCTGCAAAGAAGGAAATTCTCGAAAGTGCTGAAAAGCATATTGATGAAGTAAGCAAAAGGTATCGTCGTGGTCTGTTAACCGACGAAGAACGTTCACGTCAGGTAATAGAAACCTGGAATAAGGCAACAGAAGATGTTGCCGATGCTCTTAAGGGAAATCTTGATGAGTTTAATCCCATCTTTATGATGGCAGATTCAGGAGCTCGTGGTTCTATGAGCCAGATTCGTCAGCTTGCGGGTATGCGTGGACTTATTGCAAACACTGCCGGTAAAGTCATTGAGGTTCCGATTCGTGCCAATTACCGTGAAGGTCTTAACGTGCTTGAATACTTTATTTCCTCTCGTGGTGCTAGAAAAGGTCTTGCAGATACAGCGCTTAGAACTGCAGACTCCGGATATCTTACTCGTCGTCTTGTAGACGTAGCGCAGGATGTTATCGTTCGTGAAAACGACTGTGGCACCGAAGAAGGTCTTACAGTATTTGATATCAAAGACGGTAACCACGTTCTTGAGCCTCTTGAGGAACGTCTTGTTGGACGTTTCCTGCTCCGTCCCGCTGTTCATCCCGAAACGGGTGAGGTTATTTGCGGTACTGACCGTATGATGACCAAGGAGGATGCTAAAAATATTGTTGATGCAGGCATTGAAAGAATAGAAATTCGCTCTATTCTTACCTGTCACAGTCATCACGGCGTATGCCAAAAGTGTTACGGTGCAAATTTGGCAACAAATAAACCTGTAACCGCAGGCGAAGCTATCGGAATCGTTGCCGCACAGTCCATCGGTGAACCCGGTACCCAGCTTACAATGCGTACCTTCCATACCGGTGGTATTGCGTCTACCGAAGATATTACGCAGGGTCTTCCCAGAGTTGAAGAACTCTTTGAAGCAAGAAGACCTAAGCACTGCGGTCTGATTGCTAAAATATCGGGTAGGGTTCGTGTGACCGAAGAAAAAGAAAGCACTGTTGTTATAATAACCGGAGAAGAATTAGGTGAGGAGCCGAAAATTGAAAAGGTAACTATACCTTACGGAGTTCGTCCTTTGGTTAATGACGGCGATTATGTAAATGCCGGTGACAGACTCATTAATGGTGCGAAATATCCTCAGGATATTCTTGAGGCTCAGGGTCCTGTTGCTGTTCAGGAATATATCATTGCTGAAATCCAAAATGCGTATCGTACGCA
>JAGAZW010000244.1 GCA_017939855.1 Clostridia bacterium
CATTATCAACAACGCCTATTTTGGATTTTGAGACCTCAATAACATTACCGTTGCGTGCGATAACAATGTTATTTTCGCTTACTCCCACAGAAGAAGCCAATAACAAATGTTTATAAAGATGCTTTATTTCACCATGAACCGGAATGAAATATCGTGGTTTAACAACACTCAACATCATTTTAAGCTCTTCCTGACAGGCGTGACCTGAAACGTGAACATCATACATTTTTTCATAAACAACATTTGCTCCACGTTTTATAAGCTCGTTTACAACTCGGCTTACAAGCTTTTCATTACCGGGAATAGGTGTAGCAGAAATTATAAACATATCCCCGGGTATGACCTCAACCTGACGGTGATCACTAAAAGCAATACGATGCAAAGCCGAAAGCGGCTCCCCCTGACTGCCGGTCGTGACAACAACTATTTGGTCGTTACGATAATTCTTTATCTCATCAATTTCAATCAAAACACCTTTAGGTATATTAAGATATCCCAGTTCGGAAGCTACGCTGACTACATTTATCATACTCCTGCCCGACACTGCAACCTTTCTTTTGCAGCGCACAGCTTCGTCAATAATCTGCTGCACACGATGAATGTTTGATGAAAAAGTAGCAACAACTATTCGGTTTTGACCCGCTTTTTTAAATAAATTTGAGAGAGATTCGCCAACAAGTCTTTCGGACGAAGTATACCCAGGACGTTCTGCATTGGTTGAATCTGAAAGCAACGCTAAAACGCCTTTGCGACCAAGTTCTGCAAAACGACCCATATCGATTACTCTATCATCAATGGGTGTGGTATCAATTTTAAAATCGCCAGTCTGAATAACAGTGCCGGCGGCACATTTAATGGCAAAGGCAACCGCATCAGGTATTGAATGATTAACGTGTATAAATTCTACTTGGAACCTTCCTAAAGTAACGGTATCTCCCGGAGAAACAACATTCAGCCTAGCTTCTGATAAAAGCTTGTGTTCCTTTAATTTCTCGGCAATAAGCCCGACGGTAAGCCTTGTTGCATAAATAGGAACATTAAAGTTCCTTAAAAGATATGGTATAGAACCGATATGATCCTCATGACCGTGAGTAACAAATAAGCCTTTGATTTTATCTTTACATTCAAGAACATAACTGAAATCGGGGATAACTATATCAATACCCGGAGTATCCTGATCAGGAAAACTCATTCCGCAATCCACTAATATCATATCTGAGTCATATTCATAGAGGGTAATATTCTTACCAATTTCCTCAAGACCGCCCAAAGGTATAATTTTTATAGATTTATGATTATCAGACTCATTATAAGAAACCTTGTGGGCAGTTTGCTTGTTGTTTGTTCTTCTTTTTGCGGTAGATTGATTTTTATTAACTGTTTTTTTTGTTTGTTTAGTAAATTTTTGTTTTTTGTTGGTGACAGTTCCGCTTACAACGCTTTGTACACCGTTTTTTATCGCAGAAGCAGTTTTTTGCTGATTTTTAGCAGAGCTCTTTTTAGATGTTTTCTGCTGATTTTCATTCATTAAATTACAATCCTCCAAATTTGCACACAAAATAAAATGTGCATAAATATATCATTATATTCTACCCGCCGTCCGTCTTGACAGGTTATGTTATATCAAAAAAGGCACATCAGCCCCCAATATATCAATCTATATTTTAACTTCTTTATGTACCCTTTGTCAAGACAAAATGTTCGGTTATATATTATTATTACACTAAAGAACAAAATATAAACAAAAAAGCCTTTGATTTTTCGTCAAAGGCCTTAAAATTTATTTTGTACCGGTTGAACCAAAACCCCCATCATTACGCTGTGTTGTGTCCAACGAAGAACACTCGCAAAATTCCGCTGCTAAATAAGGCATAATGACAAGCTGTGCTATGCGTTCGCCATTTGCTATTTCCTTTTCTTCATCGGAATGATTATGTATTGCAACCATAATCTCACCACGATAATCACTGTCAATAACACCTACTTTATTAGCCGGAGCAAGTCCCCTTTTAAGTGCTATACCACTTCGCGCAAAAATCATTCCCGCATATCCGTCAGGAATTGCTAAGGCGATACCTGTATGAATAATAACCGTTTGGTGAGGTGCTATTGTTTGCTTATCATTATCAATCAACGCATATAAATCGGCACCTGCAGCACAAGCTGAGCCGTATGTCGGAACGACCG
>JAGAZW010000031.1 GCA_017939855.1 Clostridia bacterium
CCTGTAAGGTTAACCTTTACGATTTCGGGCATTGTGATATAATATGTGCCGCCGCCCATGGCAACTGCAACGTCAAGACCGCCTGCACCCATAGCGAGCATACCGATACCGCCGCCTGTGGGAGTGTGGCTGTCAGAGCCGATAAGAGTTTTGCCGGGGATACCGAAGCGCTCAAGATGAACCTGATGGCAGATGCCGTTACCGGGGCGAGAAAAACGAAGACCTCTCTTCTTGGCAACACTGCCTATAAAACGATGGTCGTCAGCGTTTTCAAAGCCTGTCTGCAAGGTGTTGTGGTCAATGTAAGCAACTGAAAGCTCAGTTTTAACTCTGTCAATACCCATAGCTTCAAATTCAAGGTAAGCCATTGTGCCGGTAGCGTCCTGAGTAAGAGTCTGGTCAATGCGAAGACCCACTTCACTGCCGACAGTCATATCACCTGAAAGAAGATGGTTTTTAATAATCTTCTGTCCAATAGTATAACCCATTGTACTGTCCTCCTAGAAAATAATTTAACACACTTGTGCAATTTTTTAACAAAGTCCATTATATAATTTTTCCCCGCCTTTGTCAATCTTTTTTCAATATATAATAGAATTATTTTTAGCCCCGAATGTAGCATTATTGACATTTTTATTTACAAGATTTATAATATATTTGTATAAAAGGAGGGATTTCTATGAAAACTCGTTTACATAAAATTTTATCAATCTTCCTTGTCGCGGTGATGCTCCTCACCGCCGCACCCCTTAGCGGCTTTGTGGGTCTCGACCTCAACCTCGACTGGCTCGATTTTACAACCAGAGCAAGTGCGGCCGCTACTGGTGGCACTTGTGGTAATGGTGTTGGTTGGTCATACAGTGGAACCACTCTCACTATTAGCGGTACAGGTGGCGGTACAGGTGTAATGACCAATTATAACTATTCATATGAAACTCCTTGGGATGATTACGATTCGGCAATTCGAAAGGTAATAATCGGTAATGGTGTGACAAAAATCGGAAAGAATGCATTCGCTTATCTTTATCACCTTACCGGAGTAACAATATCCGAAAGTGTTACAGTTATCGGAGATTATGCATTCTCTAGTTGTCATAGTCTTACGAGTATAACAATTCCTGACAGTGTTACTAATATCGGAATGTATGCGTTCGATAGCTGTTCTTTACTTGAAGAGGTTAAAATGGGAAATAATGTAAAAAACATTGGCGATTGTGCATTCCGTGGTTGTGAGATTGTTGAAAGCATAACAATACCTGCCAGTGTAACAAATATCGGTGTTTCGGTTTTCTCTGATTGTGACAAATTGATATTAGAATTGGAAAAAGATTCGTGTGCAGAAACTTATGCAATTGATAACAATATCCCATATTATTACCTCTATGATGCAGGCGAAGAAAATATTATATCGGTTACAGTTAACTCCAATCTCAGCTTTCAAATAAACAAAGAAACATGCACAATGACAATTAACTGTTTAGGTGATATGGGGTCTTTTGAAATTGGAAATGCTCCTTGGGCTTATTATGAACCGTATGTCAAACATGTTATAATTAGTGAGGGATGTACAAGTATCGGCGCAAATGCATTTTATAGTTTTGAGGGTCTCATAGATGTTATGCTTGCTGAAAGTGTTGTATCTATCGATGATTATGCGTTTTATAATAGCCGAAGTATCACAAGTGTTGAAAATTCTGAAAATGTGACAAGCATTGGCGATTATGCATTCTACAACTGTTCAAAACTTACCGATTTTTTTATTACCAATGTTGAGACAAGCATTGGAGAGTATGCTTTTTATAATTGTTTAGGTCTTGTAAATTTTAAAATTACCAAAGGAATTAACTCTGTTGGCAATAGTGCCTTCTATGGTTGTTCAAGTCTTACAAATGTAAAATTAAGCAATGCATTAACAACCATCAGTAAATATGCTTTCTACGATTGTTCGGCTCTTTTTGATATCATAATACCGGAAAGCGTAACAACAATCGGATTTGCGGCTTTTTATAACTGTTCAAGTCTTACAAGTATCATTATTCCTGATAGCGTTATATCTATATCGGGTTCGGCTTTTCGCTATTGTTCAGGTCTAACAAGCATAACAATAGGGAACAATGTGAAGGGTATCGCTTCTAATGCTTTCCGTGATTGTATATCTATTGCTAATGTTACAATCCCTGACAGTGTTACAAGTATGGGTGAGGCTGTATTTAAAGGTTGTATTGGTCTGGAACGCATTACGCTATCCGATAATCTTGAAAGCATCAGCAAATCGATGTTCTATGAATGTACAAGTCTTACTGATATAGTGATTCCTGACGGTGTAACAAGCATCGGAAATGATGCCTTTTACGGTTGCTCAAGTCTTGCAAGTGTAAATTTCGGAAAAAGA
>JAGAZW010000245.1 GCA_017939855.1 Clostridia bacterium
ATTTTTATCTAAACTTATGAACTATTTATAAATAATTTAACACAGAATTCAAGTTAAATCAACACAAATTAAAGAAAATGCTTTACTTTTTAAACCTTGTGTGATATAATTGCTAGGCTACCCTATTCTGTGCTTTGGGTGTCTTCCGCTTTGCGGTTCACTCAAACGACCCTTTGCTCGGAATATGGCGGACAAATTTAAAAAAGGAGTGAAAAAAATGACAGCTCAAGAAAAACAACAAATCATCGAAACCTATGCTACCCATGAGGGTGATACCGGTTCTGCTGAGGTTCAAATTGCGCTTCTTACCAACCGCATTAATGAACTCAATGCTCACCTTGCAATTCATAAGAAAGATCACCACTCACGTCGTGGTCTTCTTAAAATGGTAGGTCACAGAAGAAACCTTCTCGCATACCTTGCCAAAAATGATATTGAAAGATATCGTGCTATTGTTAAGAAGCTTGGTCTTCGTAAGTAATCTGGTATTCCGGGCAGACCGTTTTGGGCGGTCTGCCCTATTGCAGTTTTAAAAGTCAAAATTGAGGAGATTTCAATGTTTAGCGGTAAATCGAGTGCTTTGCAAACTTAGCGAAGCATTGGATTTATTGCTAACAAGAAATTCTCCTTAAAAATACAAAAAAGGAGATTATAAAATGTTTGAGAATTTCAAAGTTTATGAAACCACAATCGCAGGCAGACCCTTTAAGCTTGAGACCGGAAAAATGGCTCAACTTGCAAATGCGGCCTTTATGGCGACATACGGTGAAACAAGTGTGCTTTGTACCGTTACAGCTTCAGACAAGCCTCGTGAAGGGGTTGATTTCTTCCCTCTTTCGGTTGATTTTGAAGAAAAAATGTATTCAGTTGGACGCTTCCCCGGCTCCTTTCAACGTAGAGAAGGAAGAGCGAGTGAAAAGGCTATTCTTTCTTCACGCTGCATCGATAGACCCATTCGTCCGCTCTTCCCGAAGGATATGAGAAACGATTGCTCTGTTGTTGCAACAGTTATGTCGGTCGACCCCGACTGTTCACCTGAAATCACCGCTGCTATCGGAGTTTCTGCCGCTATTGCAGTATCAGATATTCCGTGGGACGGTCCTATCGCAAGTACAAGTGTTGGTCTTGTTGACGGCGAGATTGTTATCAACCCAACCTTAGAACAAAGAGAAAAGACCGACCTCAACCTTACCGTTTCCTCTACAGCAGATTTGGTTGCTATGATTGAAGCGGGTGCTAACGAAATCGATGATGACCTTATGTTTGACTGCATTATGGCAGGTCACGAGGTTAATAAAGAAATTGTTAAATTTATAAACGGTATTGTTGCCGAAATAGGTAAAGAAAAATTCACATTTGAGTCCAGTAATCCCGACCCCAAGATTATGGCTGAAATCGAAGAATTTTGTATTGAAGATGTTAAAAAAGCTCTCGATACCGACGACAAAAATGTTCGTGATGCAGCACTTCTGCCCATATATGATGCAGTCCACGAAAAGTTTGATGAAAGATTTGAAGGCTGCGAGGGTAAAATTGACGAAATCCTCTACCTTGTTCAAAAGCACGTTGTACGCTCTTGGCTAAAGGACGAACACAAGCGTGTTGACGGCAGAGGCATCGACGATATCCGTCCTTTAGCTTCAGAAGTTGACCTTCTTCCCAGAGTTCACGGTTCGGGTATGTTCACCAGAGGTCAGACCCAGGTTCTCTCTATTGCTACCCTAGCCCCCATAAGCGAAGCTCAGAAGCTCGACGGTCTCGACGAAGAAGTTTCAAAGAGATATATCCATCACTATAATTTCCCCTCTTTTTCTGTTGGTGAAACTAAACCGTCAAGAGGCCCCGGCAGACGTGAAATCGGGCACGGTGCTTTGGCAGAAAGAGCTCTTGTACCTGTTATCCCAAGCGTTGATGAATTCCCCTATGCAATAAGAGTTGTATCTGAAGTACTTTCTTCAAACGGCTCTACCTCCCAGGGTTCCATCTGCGGCTCTACTCTCGCTTTGATGGCAGCAGGTGTTCCCATTAAAGCACCCGTTGCCGGAATTTCCTGTGGTCTTATAACAGGTGATGACGGTGTGTACGGCGACTTTATGACTATGGTGGATATTCAGGGACTTGAGGACTTCTACGGCGATATGGACTTTAAGGTTGCAGGTACACATAAAGGTATCACAGCTATCCAGATGGACTTAAAGGTTCACGGTCTTACCCCAGAAATTATTAAAGAAGCTTTTGCTAAAACACACAAAGCAAGAATATATATCCTTGATGAAGTTATGTTGAAGGCAATTGCCCAACCTAGAGCAGAACTTTCAAAATATGCTCCGAAGATGCTCACCACCACTATAAATCCTGAAAAAATCGGTGATGTTATCGGTAAGCAAGGCAAGGTTATTCAATCTATTCAAGAGCAGTGCGAATGTACCATTAACATTGAAGAAGACGGCAGAGTTTATGTTTCCGGTCTTGATATCGAAAAGGCTCAGCAGGCTATATCTATTGTTGAACTCATTGCCAACGACCCCGAAATCGGCGCTATTTACAGTGGTAAAGTTACTCGCCTTATGACTTTCGGTGCTTTTGTTGAAATTGCGCCCGGAAAAGAGGGTCTTGTTCATATATCAAAACTCGATGTTAAAAGGGTTGAAAAGGTTGAAGATGTTGTTGCTGTCGGTGACCAGGTCATAGTTAAGGTTACAGAAATCGACGATCAGGGCAGAATTAATCTTTCTCGTAGAGACGCACTCGTTGAAATAAACGGTGCTGTCATCGAAGACGATGCCTCAGATGAGGCTCCTCGTAAGGGCGGCAGAAACCGTAAGGGCTTCAAAAAGAATTAATTTCTAAAAATCTCGAGCAAACTGCTCGAGATTTTTCTCTTCTAAATAGACAAAATATCGGTCGTATTTTGTTAAAATTTTATCTTTCTTGCTATTGTGTTTTGTTAAATAATTTGTTATAATAATGGAGTATGGTCAAATGTATGACCAAATACCGAAAAGGAGTACATATATGAATTATTCACACGAAGTGGAAAATATGTGCCCCCTTGCCAAGGGCGCATATCACGGTCCTGCTCCCATTCCGGAAGAGGGCAAATGGGTACAGGTTAAGGAAGTTAAGGATATTTCCGGTCTTACTCACGGCATCGGCTGGTGTGCACCTCAACAAGGCACCTGCAAACTCACCCTGAATGTTAAAGAGGGTATCATTGAGGAGGCTCTCGTTGAGACACTTGGATGCTCCGGTATGACCCACTCTGCTGCTATGGCATCTGAAATTCTTGTTGGGAAAACATTACTCGAGGCTCTTAATACCGACCTCGTTTGTGATGCTATCAATACAGCAATGCGTGAGCTTTTCCTTCAGATCGTTTACGGTCGTACTCAAACCGCTTTCTCTGAAGACGGTCTTCCCATCGGTGCAGGTCTTGAAGATCTCGGTAAGGGTCTTCGTTCACAGGTTGGTACTACCTTCGCTACTAAAGCAAAGGGTCCTCGCTACTTAGAACTTGCAGAAGGATACATCACCAAAATTGCTATTGATGAGAACGATGCTATTATCGGATATAAGTTCGTTCACCTCGGCAAAATGATGGAAATGATCAAAAAGGGTATGGATGCTAATGAGGCACTCCAGAAAGCAAGTGGTCAGTATGGTCGTGTTGACGATGCTGCAAAACTTATCGACCCACGTGAAGAATAATAAGGAGGAAAGAAATTATGGCATTATTTGAAAGCTATGACAGAAGAATAAATCAAATAAACGCAGAGCTCAATAAGCACGGTATTTCCTCCATTGAGGAAGCTAAAGAAATTTGCGATAAAGCAGGCGTTGATGCCTACGAAATCGTTAAGGGTATTCAGCCTATCTGTTTTGAAAATGCCGCTTGGGCTTATGTTGTAGGCTGCGCTATTGCAATCAAAGACGAGGTTAAATCTGCTGCCGAAGCCGCTGAAAAAATCGGCTTGGGTCTTCAGTCTTTCTGCATCCCCGGCTCTGTTGCTGATGACCGCAAGGTTGGTATCGGTCACGGTAACTTAGGTGCTATGCTTCTCAGAGAAGAAACTAAGTGCTTCGCGTTCTTAGCAGGTCACGAATCTTTTGCCGCAGCAGAAGGTGCTATCGGTCTTGCAAAGAGTGCAAATAAAGCTCGTAAAGAGCCTTTAAGAGTTATCCTTAACGGTCTTGGTAAAGACGCTGCTCAAATTATTTCAAGAATCAACGGCTTTACCTATGTTCAGACCAAGTTTGATTACTTCACAGGAAAACTCGAAATCGTGAATGAAACCGCTTATTCCAAAGGCGAACGTGCTAAGGTTCGTTGCTACGGTGCAGACGATGTTCGTGAAGGCGTTGCAATAATGCATAAGGAGGGTGTTGACGTTTCCATCACCGGTAACTCCACCAACCCCACCCGCTTCCAGCACCCCGTTGCAGGTACCTATAAGAAAGAATGTATCGAACAGGGCAAGAAATATTTCTCTGTTGCTTCCGGCGGCGGCACAGGTAGAACTCTCCACCCCGATAACATGGCAGCAGGCCCCGCTTCCTACGGTATGACCGATACTATGGGTCGTATGCACTCTGACGCTCAGTTTGCCGGTTCTTCTTCAGTACCTGCACACGTAGAGATGATGGGCTTCCTCGGCATCGGTAACAACCCCATGGTAGGTTGCACCGTAGCTTGCGCCGTTGACGTAGCTCAGGCATTGAACA
>JAGAZW010000246.1 GCA_017939855.1 Clostridia bacterium
ACGAGGGAAGAGAAGCAACGCTTATTGAAAACCTTTCATTCAATAATATTATTATGGATGAAATATACTGTACTCCTATTAATTGTATTATAGATCCTTCACCGATTGTTTTGTGCGACGCTATAAGGAAAATTTATTTTAGCAATATTCACGCAAGCGGCCTTGAATTCCCGAGATTTTATGGCAGGGCAAATAATTATATTTCCGATGTTACATTAAACAATTGCAGTTTTATTAAGGTTGAAGAAAGTAAGCTAAAGGATTATAAGCTTCACGGTGCTTACTGGGGAAGACCGCAAAACAATAAAATTTTTTCATATACCCAGAATATTGTTCTTAACAGTACGTCTTTTACAGCCCAATAACAGTATTTTCCAATATAAAATGGACTGGTTATTTGGTACAATTAATTTGAAAACAGTATAAAACAAATTAGTTTCGAGGTGCGCTTAATGAAATTTGTAAAAACAGTTGTATCGGTGTTTATGGCGGTGACAATTCTTTTATCAGTTGTAAATGTTGTTGTCTTTGCCGATAATGCCCCAAAACAATACAAGGCGGATATAAAGAAAATATTAAACGCCAAGGAGCATATTGAATGTGAAATTGCAGTCGAATCAGAGGGTGAATATGAACTGCATATTACATTCGATACGGTAAATGAATCAACACAAAGGATAGAATATGCCGTTAAGATAGACGGTGAATATCCCTTTGCAGGTGCTGAACTTTTAGAAGCTCCCGTGATTTATAAAGATGACGGCGATGTAAGGACATTGTCAAACGGCGACCAGACAGCTCCGCTTCAAAGCAAAGTAGACGGATATATTATTTCTTCTGCTTACGATAAAACCGGTGTAAGACTAACACCCTATACAGTAAACCTGACAGCCGGAGTGCACAATGTAGAAATTGAAAACTTAGGCGATACTTTTGAACTCGTGGGGGTAACTTTTTCAAAACCCGAAAGCATTAAACCCTACAGCGAGGTTTCTAAAGGATATTCAAACTATGAAAAGTATCAGGGCGACAAAATAGTAATTGAAGCCGAAAAGGTACTCTACAGAAATGACTATTCGCTTACCGCTAAATCAGATAACGGCAGTGCGGATATTACACCTAAAAGTGCTACAAATTCAATTATTAATTATATAGGCGGTTCTAACTGGTCAAGTCCTTTTAAAGAGCTTACATGGGAAATAAAGGTTCCCAAAACCGCACTTTATAAATTAGGATTTAATTTTAAACAAAACTCTATAATAAATGGTAACGCATATCGCTGGCTTAAGATTGACGGCAAAACTCCCTTCCTTGAAGCAACCAAGGTAGGCTTTTCATATAAGACGGCATGGCAGTATAAGGACATTGAAAACCAGGACGGCGAGGATTACTTATTCTATTTAACCGAGGGTAAGCACACACTTTCTCTTGATGTAACTTTAGCAGGTATTGCGGATATTTACGAGAGACTGAATGTTATTACTGCAGAAGTCGGTGAGCTTTATCTGGATATTGTAATGATAACGGGTGAGACACCTGACGCTAACAGAGATTATGAGCTTTATAAGCAAATCCCAAAATTTGAAGAAAAACTGAAAGGCTTTTATAACGACCTTACCGAAATTTCAAAAATTCTTAACAGCAAAAAGGATATAAACGGTGAGCTTGACGGTGCGGTTAAAAATGTTGCACGTGTTTCAAAGCTTATGAGCGAAAACCGTTATGAATCACACCTTTATTTAGATACATATTTCTCTTATTATCAGACCTTGTCATCTTGGTTGTTTGATATTAAAAATATGGCACTAAGCCTTGATAAAATAATTATTTCTGCTCCCGAAAAGGAAGTAGAGGATGTAAAGGCAGGATTTTTCGAAAGAATAGGCTTTAGCTTAAAGCGGTTTTTCCTTTCGTTCGTGGGGGATTATTCAAACGAATCATTAAAGGGCGGTAGCGAAAAGAATATAAAGATCTGGGTTAACTGGGGTAGAGATCAGGTTAAGGTTTTAAACACCTTAATACAAGAGGATTTCTCACCCAATTCAAAGATAAATGTAAAGGTTGAGCAGGTTAATGCTTCGGTAGTTCAGGGTATTATATCAAATAATTCTCCCGATTTGTATCTGCATATGGCAAGAACCGAGCCTGTAAACCTTGCAATGCGTGGAGTACTTTATGATTTATCTTC
>JAGAZW010000247.1 GCA_017939855.1 Clostridia bacterium
ATATCGCCAATTCCGCAAGGAATTGTATATCATCAAAACTTTAGTTTTGTATATCGTCAAGCCGACAGAAATACACACCTTAGGTGTGGTGATATACGCCGCACGTGTGCGGCAATGATATACAGCCCTTAAGGGCTGATGATATACCAAGCCTGTCGGCTTGGATAAAATAATCCTCGTTCCGAAGAACGAGGATTGTTTGGCACCCACAGTAGGTAGCGATCCTGCATCTAAGTCTTAGGAGGACCTTATTCTATCCGTTGAACTATGTGGGCATATTTTGTCCTGTTAATTTTACCCCACAAACCGCACAAAGTCAATAACAACTTGTTTTTTAAATAGTTTTATGGTAAAATAGTCATAATAATTACAAAATAAGAAAGGGGCGGTGGTTTGAATAAGTATCATGTTGCCAATTTCTTAATAAACCTGAAACAGACATTTATCAGCAAAAAGTTCATTGAGTTTTCTGTTCTGGGTGTTGTTAATACCTTTACAAACGCTCTTTTTTCTTCGATAGCAAGTAATTTTATGCAGCAGAATGCGGCTGCGGTTTTCGGGTATGTTGTGTCGCTTACCATCGGCTTTTTTCTTAATTGTCGCATAACCTTCAAATCGCATCCCACCCTTTCAAAGTACATTCGCTTCTGTTCATCATATATACCAAATTTCATAATATATTTCCTCGTAACCTATATAACCCTCAACACTCTGGAAATGACACAGTTCTGGGGAACGGTTCTTGCGGTACTTGCTGGAGGACCGATTACCTTTGTCATAATAAAGTTTTATGCCTTTGGCAAAAAGTGAGGTATAAATTGTGGATTTTTTATATTTCTTGGAAGGTTTGAGAACACCTTTTTTGGATAACGTTATGCTCTTCATAACCGCTTTTGGCGATGAAATGTTCTTTATGGCAATCGCTATTTTTCTTTTTTGGTGCAAAGATAAGTATGACGGTTATTATATGCTCTTTGTAGGCTTTGTAGGCACCCAGATAAACCAGCTTCTAAAGGTTACTTTCAAAGTCAAAAGACCTTGGGTGCTTGACAAAAGCTTTAAGCCGGTCGAAAGGGCCGTGCCCGCCGCTACAGGCTACTCTTTCCCCAGCGGACACACCCAAAGCTCTGTTGGCACCTTCGGCACAGTCGTCGCCACTACAAAAAACATTATTATCAGGGTTCTTTGTGTTTTAGGCATAATTTTGGTGCCCTTTTCACGTATGTATTTAGGTGTTCATACACCTGCTGATGTCGCAGTTTCCTTTGTTATCGCTTGGCTACTCGTGATTATTTTTCGTCCTATTATAAAGGCGGCAAGGCGAAGCGACAAAACGATGAGAATTGTTATCCTTATTTTTATTCTGATATCAATAATACAAACCGTTTATATGTCGATTACCTATTGGGATGCCACGCAGGAAAATCTGCAACACGGTCTTAAAAACTCTTATAAAATGCTGGGTGCAGTTTTAGGACTTGCCGTCATTTTTGAGATGGATACAAGATTTATCCGTTTTGAAACGAAGGCAGTTTGGTGGGCGCAGATATTAAAGGTCGTTTTAGGACTGCTGCTAACGGTCGGGATAAAAGAGCTTTCTTATCTTTTGTTTGGTCTTATTCCATGCGTTGTTTTATCAAGACTGCTATCCTACTTCGTTATGGTAATATTTGCAGGAGCTGTTTGGCCGCTTAGCTTTAAATGGTTCTCAAAATTAGGAAGAAAAAAGTAGAATTGTGGATTAAAAGCACGAAGGCTCATCGCCTTCGTGCTTTTGTTTATTCGTTTATTAAGACTTTTTCAATTTTGCCGATAAAGAAGCGATGATAATCCTTATTATCGTACCATTTCAGAGGGGATTTATCTATAAAACATTCTTCTTTAATATTATCGGCATACTGTTTTTTGCAGATAATCACAAGCCTTGCTTCATTAAAATACACTGTGTTTTCTGCGAATACGGGGGTAAGGTGCGCAAGTTGTGTTTTGTTTACATCTCTGCCCGACATAGAGCCGCAGACCTTATGAATATCCTTATTTTCGCCATAAAAGCTCAGGGCAAAAAACTCTTCTTTTTCAAGATAGTTCAGCGTATACCTTTGCGGACGCACAAATACCTCCACCGCATCACTTCCCCAAAGCTCTCCTGCAAAGCCCCAAGAGGCAGTCATCATATTAAAGCCGTCCTGTTGTCCGGCAGAAATAAGCGTCCATTCATTAGCTATGCAGTTTATTAAATTCTCTTTAATTTCCTTCGCAGAAATTTCTTTAAACATAAAATCACCCGATTAAAGTCTATTAATTTTTACCTTCAGATATTCTTCTTTTGGTTTCATTAAGGGAGGCTGTCATAATTTCTGTAACCCGTTGAGCGACCGCATCGGTATGCAGTCCATGCAGTTCCTCACGTTCTAAAACAGCCGCAACATTTAAATAAACGTCACTTCTTTTGCGGAACATATTTTTTAAAACGGTGGGACTGTTATAAAGAGTGCAGACCACTATCGGCACATTACCTCTTTCGGCAATCTTGAAAACTCCGCTTCTAAGCGGCAAGAGCTCCTGATTTGTTCTATTTGTGTAACCCTCGGGGAAAACTGCTATAGAAGCCTTGTCTTCCTTTAATATCTTAACAGCGTTTATAATCGTTTTTGCCGCTTCACGATTATTTTCTCTGTCGATAGCAAGTCCGTGCATCTTATGTAATGCCTTAGCGACAAAACGAATTTTCTCATAAACTTCCTTTTTGGCTATAAACCCAAGTTCCAGCTCCGAGAGTTCACTTAAAAGGAATACAGGGTCAGCAATGTCCCTATGATTACAAACAAGCATTACCCTTTTATCATCGGGAATCTTTTCCGCACCACTTACATGTACGTGAACACGGGCTAATTTATAAAATATGGGTATAGTAAGGGTTATGTACCTTCGAAGAAACCTTGAACCTGGGTCGGGTGGTTTTTTGAGGTTTACCGACTGAATACAAATAGCAAGAAAAGCGGCATGAAGAATTAGGAAACTTAAAAAAATTGAAAAGGCTAAAACGGGTGTCAGCCACCAAGAATAACTTTCTTTTAAAATCGGAAAAAAGTTATCAAGCACGGGTACTAGTGCCACTGCTGTAACAATATAGAAATATAGCATTCTTTACCCTTCTTTCAATTTTGCTTTCTTACTATTTTATATTCATCGTATAAATTAAAATAGGGACAATTATAGTTGCTGTGCGTCAAAAAGCGCTGCATTTCGTCCTCATCTAAATTGCAGTCACAAATATAACATTCGCTTTCTTGGTCAAACACATAATTTGCGCAGATTTCACAGTTTGTCATATTTTTCATCAGGGTCCCCCCTGTGAAGGCTCATCAGAACCGCTTTCATCGTCATCATCAGGTGGCGTTCCGGCATCGGTGTCACCGCCCGAATCAAGGTCTTCATCCGAATCGGAATCCGACGAAGTGTCCCCGTCAGTCTCTGTATCTTGGCCGGGCGGAGTTTCGTTGTCTTCAGGTGTCTCGCCGTCATCTTGAGAGTTGTCGTCCGGTTCAGAAGTGGAGGGGGTAGACGTAGAGGGCTTTTGCGTTGTCGACGAGGAGGGTTTTCCGACTATCTCGCCGTACCAGTCGTTCTTTTCAATTGGATTTTTCTCTATAAATTCGTCCATTGTAATATCGTCGTATATAATAGCGTGAACCGCCTTTTTAGCATATTCAAGGTCATAATAAACAACCGAGCCAAAGCTTCCTTTTGGCGAAGTCATAAGAAAGCTCTTGCCGTTTTCAACCATAGGCAGACGGTATTGTTCAAATTTTGGAGAATCGAGCAGAATATTACTTGCAAGGGAAGCAATTTCTGTGGGCTTATAGTTGGTCTGTACACAAGGGCAAAGAGCCTCCGCAAATGGCAGGAACTCTGACGCCTTCATCTGCTTTGCCTTGTTGAAAAGCTGTTCCATAACATAACGCTGACGGTCGCTTCGTCCGAAATCGTTATTGGTGCCCCAGATGTTTTTACCCATTCGTATTCTGGCATAGGCTACCGCCTGTATACCGTTTAAATGCTGAGTACCTTTTTTCTTTATCAGATGAGAGCTGGATTTTACACCCTTATGGTCACAAATTTCTTTTATACAGGTATTTATATCATATCCCGGATAGGCGGTAAGCTCGTCTTGGGTGACAGTCGCTTCAATGCCACCAACGGCATCAATAATTTCCGCCATACCGTAAAAATTAACAGTAGCGTATTTCATTATATCCAGGCCGAAATTCTGATTCAAAGTTTTTACCGCAAGTTGCGGTCCGCCCTTTTGATAGGAAGAATTAATCTTGTTATATGTTACTTTGCCGTTTGAATCCTCGATTCTTACCAAAGTATCTCGGACAATCGAAATAATTTTGATTTTTTTCGTTTTGATATTAAGGCTTAAAATCATTATACTATCGGCATTGCCCTCAAAGGTATCAAGTCCTCTTGTGTCTATACCAAAAAGCGCAACATTTATAACATTTTCATCGATCTGACCGCCTACAATACCCAAATCTTCAGGATTAGTGGAGATAGGGTTATAGTTATAATCAAAAATGCTGAAAATCCAAACGAAAAGAGAAATAAAGACAAGCAGTACTGCCGTTACAGATATGAGCGCCGCCTTCTTACCTTTTTTCATATTTTTCCACCATTTGCGCAGACCGAAACCGACATCACTCATTACCTTTGCAAGACCTCTTTTTTTCTTGCGGTAATAGATGATGTCGTCATTATAATCGGCAAATGAATTGAAATTGAGTGTTTCTACGGGTTTACTTTTGGGGACATAAGACGAACTCGAGACAATGTCTTCAAACTCGTCTTTAGGCTTTGACGAAGACATTATATCCTCAAAGTCTTCACCCTGATATCTGTTTTCTTCTTGCATTCTCACACCAGACTGTCTTTTTACTAAATGGTATTTTAATACAAATATGTTTATAAATAAAGTATATTTTGTAAACTTACTGCTTTTCTTGTAACATACTGCTGTAAATTTCGCCCTTTTTAAAGTTAGTGATTTGAGCAACTTCCTTTGCCGCAGCAGAGGCAGAAAGTCCTGAATCCATCAGCTTTTTACACAAATTCACAGCTTCAGACAGGGTATAGGTTCTTTCGTCGGTTTTGGTTTCACCCTCAATTATCAGGACGTATTCGCCCTTTGGAGTGTTATCTTTAAAATACTCCACCGCTTGTGGCAGAGTGAATATTAAGACCGTTTCATGAATTTTAGTCAGCTCTTTTGCAACCGCTATCTGCCTTTCGCCTAAATTTTCGGACAAATCCGAGAGGGTAGAAAGCAGCTTATGAGGTGCTTCATAAAAAATCATGGTGCGTTTTTCGCCTTTTATTTCGGAAAGTCTTTCTTTTCTTACCTTTTTATCTACAGGCAAAAATCCTTCAAAACAAAATCTTGAAGACGGCATTCCGGAAACGCAAAGTGCTGTTATAAGCGCACTCGGACCCGGCACCGATTCAATTGGGATTTCAAGTTTTCTGGCTTCTCTGACAAGGTCTTCCCCAGGGTCTGAAATTGCGGGCATTCCCGCATCTGTCACCAAAGCACAGCTTTCGCCTGAGAGAATACGATTTATAATATACTCGCCCTTTTCTTTCTTATTATGCTCATAATAAGAAAGAATCTCCGTTTTTATTTGAAAATGATTAAGAAGTTTAAGAGTCACTCTCGTATCTTCGGCGGCAATAAAATCGACTTCAGCCAAAACTCTTTTTGCTCTGGGTGTAAGGTCTTCGAGGTTTCCGATAGGCGTACCTACTATATACAGCTTTGCCATTAAAGATGCTCCTTTTTATAACTGGCATAAATATCTATCATTTCCTGAGAAAAATCGCCGTTTTCGTCCTCGACATAGAGTGTCGGTGATATTCGAAGTCCTGTGTTGGCGCAGCGCTTTCCCTCGACCAATATAAGCCATGGCTCTTCTCCCGCCCTTTGACAGACAAGGCGCAGTCTTTTAGGCTCGACCTTGTACTGCCGCATAAGCGATAACAGTTCTGCCATACGCTCAGGGCGGTGACACATACAAAGTCTTCCCCCCGTTTGCAAAAGATGGGCTGCTACCGAGATAATATCCTCTAAACTACAGGCGGTTTCATGTCGTGCATTCATTAAAACACTATCGGGATTTTTAAGTCCCGCACAGGCGGCTTTATATGGAGGATTGCAGGTAACGAGGGTATGACATCCATTTTCTACTTTTCCTCGCAAATCCTTTAAATCCGCACAAATAGGCTCGAATTCTTCTGCCTTCCATTCGTCCTTTGTCTTTTGGGCAAGAAATATAGCCTCTCTAGAAATATCAACGCCTACGGCTTTTTTAAGATGCTTGTCTCTTAGCAAAAGGAAGGGAATAATACCACAGCCTGTCCCTAAATCTACATAGCTGTCACCGGGTCTTGCGTTAGCGAAGTTTGCAAGAAGTATAGCATCTGTACCGAAACTATGATGGAAAGAAACATAAATTTCTTTGTTTTCGCCGATAGGCTCTTTTTTTATGCTCGGCTCCA